>DBWT01000055.1:0-13446 GCA_002309035.1 Caryophanales bacterium UBA1231
TTAGCTAGTACTTCACAAATAGCTTTTGTACCAACAGCGAACTTTTCAACTTCAAATACACCAGCAGGACCATTCCAAACAACTGTCTTAGCACCTTCTAATTCTTTAGCAAATACTTTGATAGTTTCAGGACCGCAGTCTAAGCCTTGGTAATCTGATGGAATTTCAGTTGCTTTAACAACTTTAGTTTCGCATTTAGCAATGGCACCAAAGAAATCTTCAGCAACTTCTTCTGGATTAGGTTTAGCAATAACTACATCAACTGGTAAAACAATTTTACCATTAGCTTTTTCTAGTAAGCCTTTAGCATAATCAACGAAATCAAGTTCACATTTAGATCCGCCTACTTCATATCCTAATGCTTTAAAGAATGTGTAAGCCATTGCACCACAAATCATAACTTTATCAGCTTTAGTAAGTAAGTTTTCAATAACAGAAATCTTATCAGATACTTTAGCACCACCAAGAATAGCTACAAATGGATGAACTGGATTATCAACAGCACCACCAATAAACTTAATTTCTTTATCTAGTAAGAAGCCACTTACACTTGGGCCTTTAATGTTTTTAGCAATACCTGTATTTGATGCAGCGTCCCTATGAGCTGTACCAAAAGCATCATTAACAAAAACATCACCTAGGCTTGCCCAATAAGCACCAAGTTCTGGATCATTCTTAGATTCTTTCTTGCCATTTAAATCTTCATAACGAGTATTTTGGAACATTACTAGTTCGCCTTCTTTAAGATTGTTAATAGCACTTTCAAGTTCAGCACCACGTGTAGCATTAACAAACTTTACAGGTTGACCTAATAATTCTTCTAACTTTTTAGCAACAGGTGCTAAATCATTCTTTGCTAAATCAGCTTCTTCTTTAACACGTCCTAAGTGTGAGAAAACAACTAGTTTTGCACCTTGTTCAAGGGCATATTTAATTGTTGGTAATGCTTGAACGATTCTGTTTGTATCAGTAATAACGCCACCTTTCATAGGAACGTTAAAATCAACACGCATTAAAACTTTCTTTCCTTTTAATTCTACATCTTTAATTGTCTTTTTTGCCATATCTATTTCTCCTTATTGAATTTTTAATCCTTTATTATTGTATCACTAACACGTTATTTTTGCAAATATAATGAGTATTAGTTTATTGGTTTAATTGCTCTTGCTCTTTTAATTAAGTCTTGAAATTTTAAATATGAAATATTTATATCTAACACTTCATTATCGTAAAACTTAATAATCGTTTTACTAATATCACCATTAACTGATTTAATACTTTCTAGATTGATATATATATTATCGAGTTTTCTTTTATTACAAGTAGGTATTAAAATAAGACTTTTAGATATATAGATAGGTACTAATTTATGATATTTGTATTTTTTAGAAGTTGTTTTAATTCTAGCCTCAAGCGTTGTAAGAGCATCTAATAATAAATTATCTAAATAATTATTAAGTGTTGTATTAAGTACTTCTATTTGATCACTATGAATTTCTAATTGCCTATTTAATTGTTTGATATATTTGATCACACATATTCACCTAAAATAAATATAACAAACAATTCCCTATTTGTAAAGATAATCTATTTTCGAAAAAAACTGCTACCTTTTTAGGTAACAGTTTATTTTAATTATTCAGCTTGTTCTTCAGGAGCAGCAGCTTTTTCAACTACTGGTTCTTCAACAGCAGGTTCTGCTGTTTGTTCTTCTTCAGCTTCTGGAGCAGCTTCTTCTTGAAGAGGTTTTCTTTCACGTTCAAAACGTTCTTTAATTCTTGGTTGTCCTTCAGCTTCCATATCAAAGAAATGGCACTTATTCATATCTAAAGCCATAACAAACATATCGTTTGTATGAACATCAGTACGAGCTTTAACTTTTGCTGTTAACATTTGACCAATTGAATCACGGCCAGGGAATTTAACAGTGATTTGTGATTCAGCACCTAGTAATTCTGATACTTCAACTTTAGCTTCAACTTTAGATTCAGGATGTTTTTCAATGAATTCAGGTTCATCATGACAATCTTCAGGACGAATACCCATTAATAATTCAACATTGATATAACCTTGATCTTTTAATACTTTTAATTGTTTTTCAGGAACTTTAAATTGGAAAATACCTTGACGGTTTGAACCGCATTCAAAGAAACCATCTTCACGAACACGACCTTCGATGAAGTTCATTGGTGGAGTACCAATAAAGCCACCTACGAATACATTGTCTGGATAGTCATAAATTTCTTTTGGTGCACCAATTTGTTGAATCCAACCATCTTTCATAACAACGATTCTTGTAGCCATTGTCATAGCTTCAATTTGGTCATGGGTTACATAGATAGTAGTAGTCTTTAATTGTTCATGTAATTTGATTAATTCAGATCTCATTTGAACACGTAGTTTAGCATCTAGGTTAGATAGAGGTTCGTCCATTAAGAATACTTTTGCATCACGAACGATAGCACGACCTAAAGCTACACGTTGTCTTTGACCACCTGATAATTGTTTTGGACGACGATCTAAGTAAGATTTAAGTCCTAGTGTTTCAGCAGCTGCTTGAACACGACGATCAATATCATCACGAGAGAATTTACGTAATTTTAGACCAAATGCCATATTATCGTAAACTGTCATATGTGGATATAGCGCATATGATTGGAATACCATGGCGATATTACGATCTTTTGGAGCTACGTCATTCATAACTTCGTCATCGATTAGTAATTGTCCACTAGTGATTTCTTCTAGACCAGCAATCATACGTAGTGTAGTAGTTTTACCACATCCAGATGGGCCTACGAAAACAATAAATTCACGGTCTCTGATTTTTAAGTTAAAATCAAATACAGCTTGAACATTATTGTCATAAATTTTGTTAATGTTTTTTAATTCAACTGTTGCCATTTTTTATCTCCTTTTTTAAAGCTAGCAAATACTTTACGCTATATATTATACTACAAAAATAAAAATAAAAAAATAGGCAAATTGCCTATTTTTATTTTTTTACTTTAAATTCATCAAAATTAGCACTACCGCAGCCGATTTAAAGGACTGTACATTAAGTCCTAAATCACGAGAAATGATTTCTAGACGGTTGGTTAGACTGTTTCTGTTTAAGTATAGTTCTTTTGATGTTTTTAAAACATTTAAGTCATTCTTAAAATATACATCTAAAATTTCGCGATTATTATTTTTTGATAATAGTGGATCAACTAAGTATTGTTTTAATTGTTTTAAAATAACATAGCTTGATTCATTATTTTCACTACTAAAAACATAATCGGTTAGGCTTGAATGTTCTTGTGATAAAAGAGATGTTTTCTTAATACCTTCAATATAACTAGTAATTAAGGCACCAGGAACATTTTTATTGATGGTAAAACCTTCGTGAATATATATACTTTTTGCGAAGTCATCACTAATTGTTCTAAAGATTTCTTTAATATCTAGTGATTTATCATCTTCATAAAAGATAATAGTGATTCCTTTTTGGTAATAAAAAGCAGCCTTATTGAGAATTCCTTGTAAAAGGGTTTGGATTTCATCAGATATATTACCAACATATAATAAAAACCGCATTCTTTTCTTGAAAGGGAATTCACCAAGATTCGTTAAATAACTAGCTAAAATATCTGGCTGTTTATTCATAAGGCACCTCCTTTATTTCATTCTTTTATATACATCTAGTCTTGATAACATAATTTGTCTACCACAGGTAGCACATTCTAATTTAAAATCAATTCCCACTCTTAATACTTTCCAGTTAAAGCCACCACATGGATGTGGTTTTTTAAATGTTATAACGTCTCCAACTTGAATATTTTGCTTAGTTTCACTCATTATGGGCTAAAATCTCCTTCGCAAGAGCGCGATATTCTTTAGAACCTCTTGAGTTATATGAGAATTGAATTACACTTTTACCATACATTGGGGCTTCTTGAATGTGACTGGAAACACTGATAATTGTTTTAAATGTATTATATGGGAACATTTCTTTTACTTGGTCAACAATCTTATAGCCAATTGTTGTCCGGTTATCTAACTTTGTTAATAAGATTCCTTCAATCTTAAGTGGTTTTAATTGTTGGATTTCATCAATCTTATTAACCATTTGGGTTAAGGCATCATAAGCATAGAAACTACATTCTACGGGAATTATGACTGAATTAGATGCATATAATGCATTATCAATAATTAATCCTAGTGCTGGTGGACAATCAATTAAGATATAGTCATAATTATTTTTGATTTGATTAATCTTCTTTTGAAGTATTAAATGTTTTTCATTAAATTTTTCAACATATTCTTCTAGGTGAGATATCCGTAGCGATGCACAAACTAAATCTAAATTAGCAACTTCGGTATTAATAATATGTTGATCTGTAATTTGATCATCAATTAAAAAGTCAACAATATCTTTTTTAACTTGTTCTCTTTTAATGCCAAGGGTAATTGTCGCATTAGCTTGTTGGTCAAAATCGATAATTAATACTCTTTTTTTTTCAAGGGCGATTGCGGCACCAAGATTAACGGTGGTAGTAGTTTTACCAACACCACCTTTTTGATTAACAATTGCAATAATTTTGCCCATTGTGGAATCCTCCTATAATGGTTGTTTTAAGATTTGTGCATAACGTCTTGGATAGATTTGTTTTGTTTTACCTAATTTTTTAAATACTAAGATACTTCTTTTACCTTTATCAAGTGGTAAATCAAAGTGATATATCGCATCTAGACTAATATTTAATTCTTGCATGGCATTAGTTGAAGCTAAGAGTTCTTCTTCATAATTAGCACCCTTCATACAGTAGAAGTAGCCACCTACTTCTAAGAGGGGTATTACTAATTCTAATAGAATATTAAGCCCGGCAACCGCACGAGCAGTTGCGTACATATATGTAGCTTTTAAGTTTTCAGCCCGGTCATTAATAACTGTAACATTAGATAATTGTAATTGGCTTGCTACTTCTTCTAAAAACCTTGCTCTTTTACCAGTTGGTTCTAGGAGTGTAATGGGTCTTGCTTCATTTTGAATAGCAAGCACTAACCCTGGAAAACCAGCACCACTACCAATATCAATTAAAGAACCATCTTTGATATTACATTTAGTAATTAACAAACTATCATAGAAATGTTTAATATAAACATCTTCATACTCAGTAATTGAAGTTAGGTTCATTACTTTATTTTTTTCCGTTAATAGATTGTAATATATATCAAATTTATTGTAATCATCAATATTAAAATCTTTTAATAAATCATTCATGCGCTTTATATACCTCCAAGTAAACTAATAAAATGGAGATATCAGCTGGATTAACACCACTAATCCGCATTGCAGCAGCAACTGTTCTTGGTCTAATCTTATTTAGCTTTTCTCTTGCTTCACTGGCAAGATTTGGAATAACATTATAATCAATTGATTCTGGAATCAAGCGTTCTTCTAATTTTTGAAGTTTTGATGCATCTTTATAGGCTTTGTCAATATAACCTTGATATTTTATTTCAATGGTTATTTGGTTAGCAATCTCTGGCGTTACTTCTTCACTTGGCGATAGATTAGCCATTTCATAGATATCATCATATTCTACTTCCGGGCGGCGCATCAATACATCCGCATAAATTCCATCTTGTAATGGACTAGAGCCAAGATTAATAAGGTAATCATTCACAAATGCTTTTGGTGTAATTTTAATCGTTTTTAATTTTTCTTTTTCTTCTTCAATGATTTCACGTTTATGTAAATACTTTTGATAACGTTCTTCACTAATTAGACCTACAAGATGTCCATATTCAGTTAATCTTTCATCAGCGTTATCATGTCTTAGTAAAAGCCGATATTCAGCACGGGATGTAAGCATCCGGTACGGATCATTAACACCTTTCGTAATTAGGTCATCGATTAAAACACCAATATATGCTTCGTCGCGTCTCAAAATTAGTGGTTCTTTATTTTCTAAAGAAAGCGATGCATTAATACCGGCCATTAAGCCTTGGCATGCGGCTTCTTCATAACCACTGGTGCCATTGACTTGACCTGCGAAGTATAAACCTTTTACCTTTTTAGTTTCAAGAGTTGCTTTTAATTCAAGTGGGTCAATTGCATCGTATTCAATCGCATAAGCATATTTTAAAATTTCGGCGTTTTCAAAACCTGGTAGACTTTTAATCATTTGATCTTGAACATATTCAGGCATACTTGTTGAGAATCCTTGAACATAGGTTTGTGAAAAATCACTAGATTCTGGTTCTAAGAATAATTGATGACGTTCTTTATCAGAAAAACGCACAATCTTATCTTCAATTGAAGGGCAGTATCTAGGTCCTACACCTTCTACAATTCCAGAATACATACTTGATTCATTTAAGTGTTCTTTAATAATTTGGTGTGTTAAAGGTGTTGTATAAGTTAAGTAACAAGGGATTTGTTTTTCAAATGGAATCGTATCTTCTTTTTTCGTTTCATAACTAAAGAAAGCATCGATATTAGTACCAGGTTCTAATTTACTTTTTGAAAAATCAATCGAGCTCGATTTAATTCTTGCAGGTGTTCCCGTTTTTAATCTTAACAAATGGAAACCTAAAGATAATAGGGATTTTGATAATCCATAATTAGTTGCCTCACCATCAGGTCCACCAACATAATAGTTTTTACCTCTTAAGATTCGGCTTGATAAAAAGGTTCCCGTACAAATAATAACTCTCTTGCAACCAAATGTTTGTTTGTTTTCGAGGGTTACACTTTTTACTTCACTGTTTTCAACATTTAAGCTATCAACAAAACCAACATAAACATCTAATAGAGGTGTGTTTTTAATAACTTGCTGCATATATTTAGAATAGGCAGGTTTATCGGATTGAACTCTTAGGGCTTGCACAGCAGGCCCTTTTGATAAGTTTAACATTTTAAACTGTAAGGCGGTTTTATCAGCCGCTTTACCCATTTCACCACCTAAGGCATCGATTTCTCTAACGATGATACCTTTTGCGGGGCCACCAATGGATGGATTACATGGCATATTGCTAATCTTATTCATATTGCCACATACAAGTAGTGTGGTATGACCTTTTCTAGCACAAGCTAAAGCTGCTTCAACACCGGCATGACCAGCACCAATAATGACGCATTCATAACTAGTTAAATAATCCATTATAAAATCACCACAACAACAATGATCACAATTGCAATAATAGCAAGTGCTAAAACCATGCCAATGATTTTATCTTTGCTATTCTTTAATTTTTCTTGTTGTTCCTTTTTATGCTTTTTTTGAATTAACTTTTGGCGCTCTTCCGTCATTGGAAGCTCTGCCATACAAAAGTCACATGTAAGATTAGTATCTGGATTAACATTATGACAACGAGGACATAACATATACTTCACCCCTTCTTTAGTTATTATATCACAATCACTTTTAACTATTCTATTATTTGGTAAAAAAATAAGAGGTTATCAAAACCTCTCATTTATTATTTAATGATTTCACCCATTGTACCAGGTGCTACAAGCCCTGCATTTGATTCATCAGTATCAATGTGCATTGCAAATGCATATGTATCACTTACACGAACGACTACATCACCAAATACTAAGCTTCTACCGTTTGATTCAATCGCAACACTAACGATTTGTTTATCAACTAAACCTAGTTCAGCCGCATCCGCATGTGTAGCATGAATATGTCTTTTAGCAACAATTACACCTTCATTAATAACTAGTTCACCACATGGACCAACAACTGTACATCCAGGTGTGCCCGCAAGATCACCAGATTCTCTAACCACAATATCTAACCCAATACTTCTAGCATCGGTTGCTGAAAGTTCAACTTGGACTTGTTTACGGAATGGACCTAAAATTGATACATTAGGAATTGATTTCTTAGGACCAACAATAGTAACACGCTCTTCACAAGCAAATTGACCAGGTTGTGATAGCATCTTTTTTACATGAGGTGCCTCACCTTCACCAAATAATACTTTAAATGCTTCTTCTGTCACATGAATATGACGAGCTGAAGTTTCAACTAATACTTTTTTCATGATTAATCTCCTTTTGTTTAATTACTTCATAAGTATAGCACAATTTAGAATTTGTTTCAATTATTAAATCTTTTCTTTGTAAATATGATATAATCTTGAAGTAGCGAGGTATATATATGAAGCTTGGTTTAATATCTTTAGGATGTGCTAAAAATAAGGTTGATTCCGAATTATTTTTAGGAATGGCCATTAAATATGGTTTTGAAATAACTGATTCACTAGATGAAGCTGATGTGATCGTTGTTAATACTTGTGGCTTTATTGAAGAAGCGAAGAAAGAATCAATTGATACAATCGTTGATTTAATTGATTACAAAAAAGATGGTAAAATCATTATTGCTATGGGTTGCTTAGTCCAACGTTATTTGGATGAACTTAAAAAAGAATTACCAGAAGTATCTTATTTTATTCCAATTAGTAGTTATAAAGATCTACCAGTTCTTTTTAAGAGATTAACATCAGTTGATGGCACTTATCCATTCAATTATAAAACAAGAGTTCTATCAACCTCCCCTTGTACTGCATACCTTCGGATTGGTGAAGGATGTAATAACCGCTGTAGCTATTGTGCTATTCCTCTAATTCGGGGCAGCTACTGGTCGCGTCCTATGGATGAACTCTTAGATGAAGCGGTGATGCTATCTAAAATGGGAGTAGAAGAATTAACAATTATTGCGCAAGACACATCTAAATATGGAATTGATTTGGAAAATGCCTCCCTTGCCATTCTATTAGAAAAATTAGCCCAAGCAAATCTATTCAAATGGATTAGAGTATTATATTTATATCCTGATGAAATCACTGATGAATTAATTGATACCTTTAGTAAATATGATTGTATTCTTAATTACTTTGATATTCCAATTCAACATGCATCAGATAAATTATTAAAAGCGATGAATCGCCGCGGAAGTAAAAAAGATATTACTAATTTAATTAAAAAAATCAGAAACAAAATACCTGATGCCATTATTAGAACTACCTTAATTGTTGGTTTTCCTGGCGAAACTGCTAGAGATTTTCAAATCTTAAAAGACTTTGTAAGTGAAATGCGTTTTGAACACTTAGGAATATTTACTTATTCTGATGAAGAAAATACTAAAGCATTTGACATGTACCCTAAAGTACGGCAGTCGACGATGGAAAATAGACGTGATGAATTAATGCAAATCCAATTAGATATTAATACTAAACGTTTATCACTTCTTGTTGGTAAAGAATTTGAAGCCATCTGTGATCATTATGATGAAGAATTATCTTGCTTTGCTTTAAGATATTATGCTCAAGCATTAGATGATGTTGATGGATATATCTATGTATTTAATAACAATTTAACCATCGGTGAGTTCTATAATGTCAAAATAATTGATGTTGATGGTTATGATTTAATTGGCGAAATTGAATAATAGACGAACAAAAAGATTCTAGAAATGATTATTCTAGAATCTTTTTTTGTTGTTTATTAAGTAAATATTTCCTATTATAGCAATGGTTCTGGAGCACTTATAATAGGTAAACTGATTTCATTAATCTTAATACTAGCTTCGCCTTGTAAGCTTGCTACTCTAATCGAATTCAAGTTTGAGGTATTAAACCAGCTTGATCCAATGATTGGAGTTGTATATTCAATCGATTGATATAATTGACCAGCTACGTCATAAACATAAACGGTATTATGATCGATTAAATAGAAGTAACGATCCGCTTTATTAAAGGTTAAAATCTCATCAAACTCTTCATTTAAAATATATTCACAACTATTATTATCAATAATATATATCTTGTTATCGGTCGTTAGAACAACTGATTTAGATACTGATTCATAGTCAATAACAAAGGCTTTTTTAATTTCTAATCCTTCCATTAGTAAAGCTTTTCTCGTTTCATGAAACTCTTCTTCAACCCCTGTTTTTTTATGAGTTCTATTAATAGTTACTTCCTTATATATATATAAAGTATTTTCTTCTTGATATAGGCAGATTGTTTTCTTAACAATATCGGTATAATCTTCTTCATTATTTTTTATCTTTTCAGTAAGGTTCGCAATATAAACAATTTTTTGATTATCAATACCTTGAATGTAACTATTATCATTGTTAAATAAAGTAATAATATTGTTAGTACCATAATATAACATTAAGTCACCAAAGCCATCAGTCTTGTAATTATATGGAATATCATTAATATCGCCATCCATATATGTTAGACCTTGAAGACCAGATGCATTAGTATAATATATACAATTGTTAATATCATTTACTAATCTAATATTATCGCATGCACTGATTTGATAAAAACTATAATCTTCTTTATATTTGATTCCTTCTTTTAAATAGTAATTACCACCACTTCTTGTTTTAACAATAAACTTGGTTGAAACACTATAGCCATTTTCATTAATCAGGAAAACTAGACTCTTCGTAGGGTTATCTGATAGAACTATTTGTTCATCACCCTTTAATGATTTATAAGTAGTACAACTATATAATAAAAGAGAAATTAATAAAAGAAGTAAGACACTTACTTTTTTCATAAATTCACCTATATCTCTTATATTATATCATATTTTATTTATTTATAAAGAAAAAGTCCACATCTTTTTGATGTGGGCTTCTTAAAATTTAAATGGTATTAAATATTAATGTCGTCATTAGAACATATTATTCTAGAAATATATGATGCATTATTCCAGTTTGCTGATTTATAAATAGCATTCCATTCAGCCGTTGTTCCACTATAGTAAATAGTTTTAGTTTTTGCACAAGCAAAAGCTCCATCTCCAATGCTACAAAGCGCTTTATTAAAACTAATTGTTTCAATATTAACATAAGCAAACGCATTGTTGCCAATCGTTGTAATATTTAATAAATTATATATATGTGTCAAATTTTCACATAAATTGAAAGTATAGTCTGGTATTTCTTCTATATCTGAAGGAAGACTAACTGACTCTAAATTAGAGCATCCATTGAATACGTATGTGCCCATATTAAGAATTGAATCAGGAAGGACAACATTTTTAACTACTTTATTATTATAGAAAGCATAATCACGAAGCTCTGTAATTGTATTAGGTACACTAATATTTGCTTCTTTACCAATGTAATTTATTAGAATCTCACCATCATATGTAACAAAGCCATCTTCAGAAGTACTTAATCTAGAGTTTTCAATATTCGTAATAATATTTTCTGCGTAATAAGCTATTGATCCTTTATTAGTTGAACCCATTGTGAACGACAAACTAGATTTGTTATATAATTCTAGTAGTCTAATACAACCACAAAAAGCATTTTCACCAATTGTTGTAAGACTTGCAGGTACCGCAAAATGCATCATTGACCAACATTCTTCAAAAGCGGATGAGCCAATTGAAGTAACACTATCACAAAGAGTTACTCTTTGAATATTATTACAATTTTGGAAAGCATAAGCAGGAATAAACGTAGTATCGGTTACATATACTGTTGTTAATGTTTCAGGAATAATATAATAGTTCCAATGAATTGTGTCGCTAGCCCAAAATTGTTGCGTATTTCCATAATTACTTGAAATAAAGAAATATCCTAGATTGCGGTGGGAACTTGTGTCTCCAACTGTTCCTCTTTCATAACCAATAAATGGAACTGAAAGAGTTTCTAAATTTGTACAATAAGCTAAAATGTTTAAACCAATTTCGGTAACACTATTTGGAATAAATAGTGATTTAATTGATGAACCAGTAAAGGCATGTGAATTAATTCTTGTTATTGTATCTGGAATACTAGCATTAACTACTAATTCATCACCAATATATAAATCATGAGCATAGAATAATGGATTACTATTTGCATTACCAAAAGTAATATTGCACCATGCTTCTAAACTATTAATTGTTACTTTTTGAAGTGAATTACAACTGAAGAAGGCACTATTGCCAATCGTTGTAACACCGATAAATGTTACATTTTCTAGATGACTACAAGATGAAAATGCATTAGCATTAATTGTAGCACCATTTATAGTTAAATCAACCAAATAACTTCTCTCCATAACAGAAGCCACATTTGGTGATATATATGCGGTTTCAATATGGGTTCCTGAGAATACACCACTACCAAGGGTAGCATCTTCATTTACATAATGAAGTGTTGTAAGTGAACTACAGCCCCAGAAAGCATTATTTTCAATTTTATTTACTGAAGAAGGAATACTTACTTCTTCTAGTGTTGTACACATCAAGAAAGCATTATTTTCAATTGTTGTTAATCCTGATGGAAATTCAATACTAGATAATGATGTACATCCTCTAAAAGCAAATGAATTAATTAATGTAATTGTATCAGGTATATATATATTCTCAATCATACTACAGTTTTCAAATGCATTATAGTATATTTGATTACCGCTTCTTAATACAACTGTTGCAAGACTTTGAGGTAATTGATATGTTTCTGATGTTTCTTCGCCTGATCCACTTAAATGAGCTTGCAATACACCAACTGAATTTGTGTAACTGTTTTGACCAAAGACATAACCTAAAACAAATTCATCAGAATAAGGACGACCTTCATGTGCCAAATGCAACTTTTTACCAATAAATGGTACTGATAAATATTCTAGATTAGAGCAGCCACTAAATGATCCTTCTAAAATAGTTGTTACAGAGTCGGGCACAACAATGGAAGTTACGCTACGATCAATTACACCAATTACGGTTATATCATCATCAATCACATTAAACAATAGGTTTTCAAATCCTTCTGGAATGACAAAGCGTGCTTCATAGGTTTGATTTACTGCGGTCATTTCAAATGTATATGATAATTCTTCGGTTACTAAATTACCATCTAAATACCAACCACTAAAGGTACTATTATTAATACATTGTGCCGTTAAAGTTACACTTTCACCACAGGTTATTAATTCCTCATCAAGCATTGTATAATTACCTAGACTCGGATGATTAATAAATGTTGAAACTGTATAGTATGTCCAATAAGCTGTTAAATCATAATTAATTAACATTGTTGGATCAATTACTTCAACTACTTGTCCATTCATCTTCCATCCTAAGAAAGTATAACCTTCTCTAGTTGGCGATAGAAGTGTAAATGAAGTATCTTTTGATGTATAGTGAGTAATATTATTGGCATGGTTTATTCCACCATCTAAATCATATTTAACAGTGTAATAATCCCATTTAGCAATAATACTTAAATCGCGGTTTGGCATTGCAAATGTATATTCAGGCTCTGTTGATAAACGTTCGCCACTAGAAGTATCAAACCAGCCTAAGAATTCGGCTTCAGTTAAAGGAGAAGTTGAAAGCGTCATTTCTTCACTATAACGGTTATTCACTTGTGTCTGTTTAACATTTGCTTCATGTTTAGCAACATTTACCAAACCTGCTGCTTCATTACT
>DBWT01000055.1:13517-14922 GCA_002309035.1 Caryophanales bacterium UBA1231
TTATTAGAAATTAAAGCATTTGTATTTGTATACCAGCCCAGGAAAGTTAATCCATCAATTAAATTTGCGGTAAGATTAACAGTTGAATTATAATCATATAATGCAGTGCCAGAAGCTGTACCATATTTAGGATTTAAATTGTGATATGATACGATTAATTCATTTGGTGTTCTGATCTCATAAAGTACAGTAATTTTAGCTTTTTGTAAGAAGATTGCTTTAAAGGTCATTTGTGGTTCTAGTTCGATATAATTAATGATTTCACCACGTTCATCAAATACTTGAACACCATTATATGACCAACCACAGAAACGGTATGTATCTTTTGATAGATTAAAGAAGAAATTACTTCTATTTAGACTTTGAACAATAATTGGATCAGTTGAACTAGAAGTCACGCCACCATCTAAATCAAAGATAATTTGATAACCAATAAGCTCTTCAGAGAAGGTTGCGGTAAAGATGGTATCTCTTAAAACCTTATCACTTTCATAATTCATTACCCATCCATCAAATGTATAGTGATATACACCTTCATCTTCTTTAGTAGGTGTAGTTCCAGTATATTTAATTGTCGATATCTTATCTAAATAATGAGCCTGAAGTGTTTTTAAAACTGTACCATCTTCATTTTGATAAGTAACCGTATATGTTGCATAGATAGTATTAAATCGAGGAGTGTAATAAAGAGTATTACCATCTAATTCTTTATTCCATCCTCTAAACTCATAACTAATACCTGGATCATCAGATTCTTTAGTAGGAATATAATCACCTTTATATTTTGCTGAAGAAGCATCATTAACAGTTCCGACATATGTTTCTATAACATCACCATTAGTATCTAAATATATATAGTATCTTTTTTCAATCGCCCGGTAGGTTGCGGTATAGATAATATTACCGGTATATGTCCTACCGACTGAGCCATCTTTAGAAACAACAGTCTCGGTTTCTAATTCTCTGTTCCAACCACTAAATTCGTAGATGCACATATCATCTTCATCACTAGTTGGTGTTGGACCTTTATATATATGTTCCGCATCCCGTTCAACATTTTCTTCAGTATATAAAACAGTGCCATCATAATTTTTCCAAATAGCCGTATATGATTTTCCTTTTGGACCAAATAGATTACCTAATAGACCAGTTGTTAAACATATAGCTGCTAAACCACCAATAACAACTAATCCACCAAAAATAGAAAGAAATATAATTAACCCTTTCTTCATATGTTTTCTTCTCCTTATTATATATATAAATTATATCATATCACTTTTTTATTTTTTATCTAGATAAATAAAAAAAGTCCAAATCATTACAATTTGAACAGCATATAGATAAATTCGATTGAATTGAGATTTCTAAAATGGTGGCTTGGGCCGGGATCGAACCGGCGACACAC
>DBWT01000026.1:0-14250 GCA_002309035.1 Caryophanales bacterium UBA1231
TTGATTCAAAAGATTTTCTAAAGTTTTAATGTCTGGATCAATGTAAATTGATTTTTGGTTAGTGTATGTGACATGACAACCTATAGTATTAGGTATTTTTTTAACAAATTTGAATAAAGTATAGTCGACTTTAACACTTGAACTCATTTCATATTTTGAGTTAAGAGCAGTTAAAAGTGCAGCAATTCTTATTAATCTTTCATCTAAATTTTCACATCTAACAATGACATGTGCACTTGGAGCATCACTAACATGGAACCAGTAATCAGTATTTTTAGCAACCTTAGAAATTAAATAATTGTTTTGTGTTGTATTTTTACCGATGAATATTAAGTCATTATTAATCTTGTATTGTTTGATTTGACTTTGCTTTTTAGCTTTTTTTGTATTCTTTCTTTGAAGAAGATGACAATTAATTAGTTCCTCTTTGATATCTTGAATTAAACTTTCAGAATTTTCACTTTTTAAAAGAGCATTGGTTTCAAAAACTAAATCTAAGGATAAAAGCATTTCTTGATAGTATGCCATTTCATCATTTGTAATAGCTAATTGTTCTTTCACTTTAGCTTTAGTTGTTTCTTGTTTTTTATAATTCTTGAAATACTTCTGCATGTTTTGAACTGGTGAAAGAAGAGGATCTAGTTGAATTCCAATTTCTTGGTTTGTTGTATAATCTAATAGAGTTACACTACTCATCCCTTTATGAATTTGGAAGAGATATGTTTTTAAGAGTTCACCTATTAAACCATCTCTTTCATGTTTTTTAGCTTTTTCTAAATCATCATGAAGATTATCAATTTTGTTTTCTAGTAAAGTAATTTTTCTTTTAATGATTCTTTTTAAGTTATTATATTCAGGGTTGTTTTCTGTTAATTCACTAGTCTCATCATCAAGCATTTCAGAAAACGAAGCATAAATTGTTTTTTCACTATATTCTTCTAAATTAAATGGAGAATAGAAAGTCTTTTTTTCAATATGATATTTTGTTGGAACAACTTTTTGCTTTAAAAAATCTTCTAAATTATCAGTTTCATTTAAAATGTTTTGATGGAAATTAGAAACACCTTGATATTTTGAACTTATTTGGTATGTAAAAGGATTTATAAGTTCAGATGATAATGACTCATATTTTGCTTTAGGGATGATGAGTCTTGTACTTTCAAGAGAGAATTGTTTCTTAAGGGCATCAATAATAATGAAACTTTCATCACATAGGATTACATTAGCAGTTTTTCCTGTTAATTCAATGATGAGTTTATAGGTAATGAAATCACCCAGTTCATTAATATTGGTAATTGTCATTATTAAAATACGGTCATTATCAATTTGTGTTAAATCACTAATTATTCCTCTTTCTAGATATTTTCTTAAAACCATACAAAAATTATAGGGATTTTGTGGTGCTTTGATAACTTTTTTAGTTAAATAGATTTTTGGATTATTTCGTGATAGATTAATTAATAAAGTAAGTGGTTTTTTATTGTGTAATGAAAAAGAAATGATATATGGATCAGCTTGAATTATTTTATTAATTCTCGATGATGCTATTTCATTATTTAGTTCAATATTCAAATAGTGTAATAGAAGACCATCAATTGCCATAAATATCACCTCTAAAATATTATACCACAATCCATTTTAATTGTAAAATAACAAAAAAAGGCGTAAACGTTTTTTTAATTTTAAAAGTATAAGTTCTTGCTTAAAAAAATAAAATATGATACAATAATATAAGAATTGGAGATGTCTATGAAATTAAATCAAAATGGTTTATTGATTGTTTTATCAGGACCTTCTGGTGTTGGTAAAGCCACAGTTCGTAAGGCTCTATTTGCTACCCAAGGTCATAATTTTACATACTCAGTGTCAATGACGACACGTAAACCTCGTTCTGGCGAAGTAGAGGGTGTTGATTATTATTTCGTGAGCGAAGAAGAATTCGAAAAGAGAATTCGTCAAGGACGTTTACTTGAATTTGCTCGCTTCGTGGGAAATTATTATGGCACACCACTGGAAGAAGTGGACCGTTTATTAAAAGATGATAAAGAAGTAATATTAGAAATTGAAGTTGAAGGCGCAATGCAAGTTAAAGCAAAGATGCCCGATGCTGTATTAATCTTTATTGCTCCACCATCATATGATGCTCTTCGTAAACGTCTTTTAAGTAGAGGGACAGAAAGCGAAGAAATCATTTTAGAACGTCTTCAAAAAGCCCATCGTGAATTAACGCTTGCGGCGGGATATGATTATATTGTTATTAATGATGATGTTGAGAATGCTGCCGATCGTATTAGAGCAATCATTCGTGCAGAACATGCTCGTTGTCGTCGTAGTTTAAATGGATTTTTACAATTATTGGAGGAAAACTCTCATGAATGAAAAAAAGGACATGCGTTATCCATCAATTGATGAATTAGGCAACAAAACAAGCTCAAAATATCGCCTTGTTATGGCTGTTGCAAAACGCGCAATTGAAATCGATGAAACACATAAAACTTATATGGAACAACCATCTAATAAAAAGAGTATTGGCTTGGCGTTAGAAGAAATTTATAACGACAAAATTCTTATTAAATAGTTGGGCCCATTTTTGTGACCTACTAATTGCTTTAAATTTTTCAGCAATTAGTTTTTTTATAAAAATAATTATAATTAGGAGTAAAATATGGCAAAAGTAACAATTATTAATCACCCTTTAATTCAACACAAACTTTCAATTGTAAGAGATAAAAACACTCAACCAATTATCTTTCGTGAATTGATTTCGGAAATTGGTAGTCTTATGACATATGAGTCAACAAGAGACTTGATTTGTCAAGATATCGATATCGAAACACCAATTGGAAAATGTAAAGCTAGTGAACTAGCCCAAGATATTGTTATATGCCCTGTTTTACGTGCAGGCCTTGGAATGGCTGAAGGTATTCATAAAATGATTCCACAAGCAAGAGTTGGACATATTGGATTATACCGTGATGAAGCTACATTAGAAACAAAAGAATACTATTGCAAATTCCCTAAAGGTATTGAAAATGCTATTGTTATTTTAGTTGATCCAATGCTTGCCACTGGTAATACTGCTGTTTATGCTATAAACTTACTTAAAAAAGCTGGAGTTAAAAAAATCATTTATATTGGCTTAGTCGGAGTTCAAGTTGGTATCGATAATTTAGCAACTCATCATCCTGATGTTGACATTTTCTTAGCAGCACAAGATGAAAAACTCAATGAAGTTGGATATATTGTTCCTGGTTTAGGCGATTGTGGTGATCGTATTTTTGGAACTAAATAAGGAGTAAAAACCATGAATATTGAACAAGATATTAAAAAAGTTTTAATTAGTGAAGAAGAATTAGACAAAAGATGTCGTGAATTAGGTGCACAAATCTCTCACGATTATGATGGGTTAAATCCTGTTGTGATTTGTTTACTAAAAGGTTCAATCGTTTTTACTGGAAAATTAATGACTTATATAAATGTTCCTATGGAACTTGAAGCTTTACGTATTAAGAGCTATGATGGAACTAAATCGACTGGTCATGTTCAAATATTTGATTTTGATTACAATACAATTAACAAACGTCATGTTATTATTGTTGAAGATATTATTGATACAGGTTTAACTTTGAAAGAAGTTATTAAAATATTTAAAACCAAAAGTATTAAATCTTTAGAGGTATGTGCTCTATTAGATAAAAAGGTAATGAATCGTGTTGATATTAATCCTAAATATGTAGGATTTGAAATACCAAATGAATTCGTTGTAGGTTTTGGTTTAGATTACAATCAAAAGTATCGTAACCTTCCATATGTGGGAGTCTTAAAAGAAGAAGCAATTAATAGATAAGTTTGTGCAATGCTTTCGCATAAACTTATCTTTTGATTTTTAGGAGGTGAATATGTTAGAACTTAAGAATATATCGAAAAATTATGAAACAAAATACTTAACTGTTCACGCTGTTAAAGATTTATCAATTAAGTTTCGTAATTCTGAATTTGTATCTGTTTTAGGCCCATCTGGTTGTGGTAAAACAACTTTACTAAATATTATTGGTGGACTAGATAAATATACAAGTGGTGACTTAGTAATCAATGGTAAAAGTACAAAAGAATATAAATCAAAAGATTGGGATAGTTATCGTAATCATACTATTGGTTTTGTTTTTCAAACTTACAATTTGATTATGCATTTAAATGTTTTTGAAAACATTGAAATGTCACTAAAACTTTCAGGTGTATCAAAGGAAGTAAGAAATGCTAAAGTAAATTCGGTTTTAGAAAAAGTTGGTTTACTTGATAAGGCGAAAGCTCTTCCTAATGAATTATCCGGTGGACAAATGCAGAGAGTTGCTATTGCCCGTGCACTAGTTAATGATCCTGATATTTTGCTTGCTGATGAACCTACTGGAGCATTAGACAGTGAAACATCAATTCAAGTTTTAGAACTTCTAAAAGAAATTGCTTCAGATCGTCTTGTTATTATGGTAACACATAATCCTGATTTAGCATATCGTTATTCTACAAGAATCGTTAAGATGCTTGATGGAACTCTTATTGAAGACTCTAACCCATTCGATGGCATCGATGAAATCGGAAATGTAACAGCTAATAAGACTTCAATGAGTTTTATCACTGCTTTGAAACTAAGCTTTAAGAATATGCTTACTAAGAAAGCAAGAACTATTTTAGTTTCACTTGCGGGTTCGATTGGTATTATTGGTATTGCTTTAATTTTATCAATGTCGCATGGTTTTCAAAAATACATTGATGGTGTGCAAGAATCGGCTTTAGCTGAATATCCACTTACGATTGAAAAAGAAACAATCGATTATTCATTTTTAACTAATTTAATAAGAGATATTGGTGAAGGTGAAAAAGAAGCAGTTGATCATATCGATGTTCGTAATATATTGGTATCTTTTTATAAAGGTATGGAAAGTAATGCGATAAACAATGATATGGTGGCTTTTAAAAAGTTTATCGATAATAATGAAGAATTACAAAAATTAGCATCGAGTATTAAATATAAATACAACAGTAAATTCTATGTTTTCCCAGGTGGTGATAATCCAGATCCAAATTGTGTTTATCCACTTCCTGATTCATTATCGATGATGAAACGTTACATTAAATGGGAAGAACTAATCGATTCAGAAAGTGTTATCGATAATAAATATCAATTATTAGCAGGTACACTTCCTCAAAACGAAGAAGATATCGTTGTTGTTGTTAATGCTAAAGGGGAAATCAGTGATATTGCTTTATACATGCTAGGCGAAAGAACATTAACTGATTTACTTTCAACATATACTGGAGCTAAAACTGATGATGATTTCCCACGTCAATATGAATTTGATTATTTTATTGGTAAACAATTACGTTACATTACTGATAGTGATTTATATGAAGTAGTTGAAATTGATGTTGAAGACGAACAAACACATGAAACTCACAAAGAAAAACGAATTCAAATGATTGCAAACCTTAATCAAGAGGTTTTCACAAACGAAGAATATCAAAAGATTTATGGATTAATTACAACAAAATCTCAATACTTGAATATTTGTGGTGTTGTTCAAGCTAAATCAACATCGACAACACAAAGCTCAGCATTTATTGGTGGTGCTGCTTATAATAACAAGTTATCTGATAAAATCGTTGAGCACAATATGGCTTCAGAAGTTGTTCAACTACAATTAGCTGAAAAAGATGTCAATCTTTTAGATGGTACGCTATTTGAAGATAATACTTTCTATTCAAAAGAAAAAGCCTATAATATTGTCTTAAGTTCATTAGGTTATGCTGATAAAGACAATCCTGATGAAGTATTAATTTATGCATCGAGTTTTGAAAATAAAGATAAGATTATCAATATTTTAGAAGAATATAATAATGGTAAGAGCGAAGATGAAAAAATCAAATATACTGATGATTTAGGAATACTTATGTCATCAATCTCAGAAATCATCAATGCTGTAAGCTATGTTTTAATTGCCTTTGTTTCTGTATCATTAGTTGTTTCTTCAATTATGATTGGTGTTATAACTTATATTTCTGTTTTAGAAAGAACAAAAGAAATTGGTGTTTTACGTAGTATTGGTGCAAGCAAGAAAGATATTTCGCGTGTTTTCAATGCTGAAACACTTATTATTGGTTTTGTTTCTGGCTTAATGGGCGTATTGATTTCACTAGTTTTATTGATACCAATTAATTTAATAATTAAATCGTTAACATCAATTCCTAATATGGGTCGTTTACCATTTATGGGCGCTATTATTTTAATTATAATTAGTACTGCTTTAACTTTGATTGCGGGAATCATTCCAAGTAGAATTGCTGCAAAGAAAGATCCAGTTAAAGCTCTACGTAGCGAGTAGGTGATATTATGAAAAAATCATTTGATAATAAAAAATATATAAAATTACAAACAGATAAGATTTTGGAACGCGTTAAACAATTTGATGGAAAACTTTACATCGAATTTGGTGGTAAATTATTTGATGATTATCATGCATCACGCGTGTTAAAAGGTTTTGAAATCGATTCTAAAGTTCAAGTTATGAGATACTTGAAGAAGCAGATTGAAGTTTTAATAGCAATTTCTGCTGAAGATATTCAAAAAGGCAAAGTAAGAAACGATATCGATTTAACATACGAAGATGACGTTCTTCATTTAATTGATAAATTTGAACAAAATAATCTTTCTGTTGGTGGTGTTGTTATCACTAAATACCAAAATCAACCTCTTGCTAATATTTTCTATAATAAATTACGTAATTTAAATATTAATGTATATCGTCATTATCCAATTGAAGGATATCCTGTTAATACTGATTTAGTTTTAAGTGATAATGGTTTTGGTAAAAATGAATATGCTAAAACATCACATCCAATTGTTATTGTCACTGGACCTGGACCTGGTAGTGGTAAAATGGCAACTTGTCTTTCTCAATTATATTTAGATAATAAAAATGGGATAAAAGCTGGTTATGCTAAATATGAAACATTTCCTATTTGGAATTTACCACTTAAACATCCTGTTAATTTAGCATATGAAGCCGCAACAGCTGACCTAGACGATGTTAATATGATTGACTATTTCCATTTGGAAGCATATGGTATTTCAACAGTTAATTACAACCGTGACTTAGAAGTATATCCAGTTTTAAACAAAATGTTTGAACGTATTTATGGTGAAAGTCCATATGCATCACCTACTGATATGGGTGTTAATATGGCAGGGTTTGCGATTGTGGATGACGAACTAGCCATCGAAAATGCTAAACAAGAAGTTATTAGAAGATATCTTGATGCTTTAGTATATAATAAGATTGGTAAATTCACAGAGTCTGCTGTCAATAAACTTGAACTAATTATGAAAGAATTAGATATCAAAGTTGAAGATCGAAAAGTTGTTACGCAGGCCGTTAAAAAGACGCAAGAAATTGGTGTACCAGTATGTGCTATTGAAATTGGTAAAAAAATCATCACTGGTAAAAAATCACCAACGTTTACCGCAGCCGCAGCATGTATTATCAATGCTTTGAAAACATTAGCTAAAATTCCTGATGATATTAAATTATTATCGAAGAATGTCATTGAGCCAATTCAAGATTTAAAATTCCGTCAATTAAAAAGAAATAACAAACGTCTTAATTTAAGTAATGTCTTAGTATCTTTAGCTATCAACGCAACAACAAACGAAATGGCAAGGGTTGCGATTGAACAATTACCAAAATTAAGAGGTACTGAACTTCATTCATCAGTGATGATTGGTAGTGAAGATTTAGAAATCTTGAAAAAACTTGGTATTAATGCGACAATGGGAACTTTCCAAGATACTAAATTATTGAAGGCAGTATAATGGTTAAAGCTATTTTATTTGATTTAGGTGATACTTTAATTAAAAATATCAATATTGATTTAGAAGTTGGCCTAATCAAATTATTTCCAACCTTAAAAGATAATCAAGAATTTCATCAATACTTTTTGTCATTTATTGATATTTTGAAGAACCGTCAAGATATTGAATATAATATCAATGACTTATTTGATGAATTATTTCAAAAATTTGATTT
The DNA here is from genome assembly GCA_002309035.1 of Caryophanales bacterium UBA1231. Next base: position 8,079 of record DBWT01000026.1, read on the forward strand.
ACATAGTTCTAATTCAAAAGAAGAACTGGAAAGAAAACTGTTTCAATATTCATGCGTTGATGAAGCAATGGATGGAGTTTACTCAGTCTTAGATTATTTAAAACAGAAAAAGATGATTATGGGTGTTGTATCTAATTCACTTTTTCATCAAAAGATCTTGGCTGATAAACTAGATAGTTTTAATTTATTGAATTATTTTTCATTTGTCCTTTCAAGTCAAGATGTTGGTTTTAGAAAAGGAAGTTCATTAATATTTGAAAAAGCATATCAAGAATTATTAAATATTGATTCAACTATCAATAAATGTGATGTTATTTTTATTGGAGATAATTATAAATTGGATTATGAATCATCAATGAATTATGGTTTTAATGCTATTTGGTTCCATAATATGAAAGATTTATTGAATGATATTAAGGAGATTGTATGAAAAAAATAGTTATATTTGATTTAGATGGAACAACATTAAATACAATTGAAGATTTAACAGCTGCATGTAATTATGCTTTAGCTCAATTTGGTACAGCTCCCATTACGAAAGATGATGTTTTGGCATCAATGGGTGATGGTTTATTTAATTTAATGATGCGTCTATCTAAATTGACTAAAAAAGAAGATTTAATGAAGCTTGGTGGCTATTTTGTTGAATATTATAAAAACCATTTATTTGATCATACAATGCCTTTTCCAGGTATGCTTGAGTTATTAAAAGAATTAAAAGAAAAAGGTATTCAAACATACATTTTATCTAATAAAGATGATTTTGCTGTCAAATTAATGAGTGAATATTATTTTGGCTATCTGATTGATGATGCTTTAGGCTATTTAAATGGTGGAGCAATCAAACCAGATCCAATTTGCATGCAAACTTTACTTGAACGTAATAGTATAGAAGTTAATAGAGAAGACATTTTATATATTGGTGATTCATATACCGATTATTTAACTGCTGTTAATTTTGGTGTTGATTTTGTTTTATGTCGCTATGGCTTTGGACCATTTGGCGATTTAGATCAAAAGGTAAATGAAGTTAATAATCCTAGTGAATTGAAACAATTTATTTTATAGTTTTCAAGTATTTTTCGTAAGTGTTTTATTTGAAAAAAAGATTATTTAATAATATAATCTATGTATATGGAGGAAACTATATGGAATTAAAAGGATCAAGAACAGAACAAAATTTAATGACAGCATTTGCTGGTGAATCACAAGCACGTAACAAATATACTTATTTTGCTAGTGTTGCTAAAAAAGAAGGCTACGAACAAATCGCAGCAATCTTTGAACAAACTGCAAATAATGAAAAAGAACATGCAAAATTATGGTTTAAAGCACTTGGCGAATTAGGAACAACTGCTGAAAATCTAGCAAAAGCAGCAGAAGGTGAAAACTATGAATGGACAGAAATGTATGCTGAATTTGCTAAAGTTGCCGAAGAAGAAGGCTTCCCTAAACTTGCTTTCCAATTTAGAGCAGTAGCTGAAATTGAAAAACATCATGAAGAAAGATATCGCCAATTATTAAACAATATTGAAATGCAACAAGTTTTTGAAAAAGGCGAAATGACTATGTGGGAATGCCGTAACTGTGGACATTTAGTAATGGGTAAAAAAGCTCCTATGGTTTGTCCAGTATGTGCACATCCTCAAAGCTATTTTGAAGTAAGAAAAGAAAATTACTAAAAAAAAAGAAGTGAAAGAAACAAATTCTTTCACTTTTTCTTATTCCTTAAAAAAACTCTTCAAAAATAAACTTTTATGTGGTAAAAACGATTAATCATCAGTCTGAGCATCTAAAAGTTCGATTTTGGCCAAATTTGAGGTTAAATTTGTAATCATCATTAAATCATACTCTAATTTGTTTTTTTCAACCTTTACTAAATAGGTAATTTGTGATGCAAATTCTTTTTTAATAATACGATCATTTAAATAATTATCGATGATTTTTAAGAAACTATATTCAAAAGATAGTTTATAATATGAGTAATCAATAATCATTGAAATTGTTGCTAGTTTTATAGCTTCACTAATACTTTTACTGTATGCTCTAACTAAACCTCCTGCACCTAGTTTAATACCACCAAAATAACGAATACAATCAAAAACTACATTAGTTAGTTCATTTTTTCTAATTACTTCAAAAATAGGTAAGCCTGCTGTACCACTAGGTTCTCCATCATCTGTATAATGTCCAGATTCACCAGTTTTACCGATGATATAGCCTGAAACATGATGTGTAGCATCTGGATAGAGGTTTTTTAAATTGTTGATATATTCTTTTGCTTTAGCTGAATCACTACATGGAGCAAGATATGTAATAAAAACACTTTTGTTAATTATAATTTCGTTTTTAACTTCATTTTGAATTGTTTTCATTTTTTTCACCTTTTTCATTATACTAAAAAATAATCTTTTTTTCAAATGATAAATATCTTGCAGAAAATGATGATTTGTAGTAAAATCAATTTGATAAATGGAGTATAATATGAAAAATGAAGAATTGTTAGTAGCATTATTGAAACAAAATAATTTACATTTATCTTGTGCTGAATCTTGTACAGGTGGTTTATTAATTTCAACTATCATTAATGTTAGTGGTGCATCCAATGTTGTTAACCAAAGTTTTGTCACTTATGCTATTAAAGCTAAAGAAGAATTACTTCATGTTGATAAAGATGTCATTTCTAAATATGGAGTTGCATCAAATGAAGTAAGTGAATTGATGGTTTTAGGCTTAAGAGAAAAATATAGTGATGAAGTTTTAATTTCAACAACAGGGTTTGCTGGTGAAAATGATAATCTTTGCTTTTATTCGATAATGTATAAAAACCAATTAAAGTCAAATTCCATTAAAGTTAGTGGTTCTCGAAATGAAGCAAGATATAATCAAGTTCAAGAAATATTGAACGATGCTTACTTATTTATTAAAGAGTGTATAAAAAAGGGATCTGTTAGATAAACAGATCCTTTTAATCTTCTAGGGTAATCTTCATACAAGGGCGAATTCCGACATTTTCAGCATCAGTGAAGAAGTCTGTTACCGCAAGTCCATCATAACCTACATAGGCCATGTATTCACGTACGTATTCAAAATTATTACGTATTGCCCAGATTGAAGTGTTGTAACCTTCATTGACATGTTTAATCAAACCATGAGCATTTGCATAATCAGTTGCTTGCGCATATCTTGAATTATCACAAACAGGTTGCTTTAAAAAGCCATAATTTGGATTAGTAACTTCTTGATAACTTGGTAAGAAAACATAGTCTAATGTATCATTAGGTCTTTCATAGTTTTGTAGATAGTTAACAACTGGTTCATTGACATTTAATGATTCAATGATCATTTCTTGTTCTAATGAAGAAAATGCAGTTTCTAAAAAATCATGATTAAGCCATTGACGAATGATTGAATATTCATAATCTGAAGGATTAATTGTTTTACCATCGATTACAGTAGTTCTTGTAATGTCAGTGAATAAATGTGCATCAATTATTGATTCAGTTTGAAGGAAATATTCATTACCATTAACGAATAGGACTTTCCAACAAATAGGTTCAACTAAAAAGTAGTAAACTTCACCTGGTTTAAATCCTGTTCCATATTCATATACGTCATCACCTTTTTGGAATTCATCAGCATATTTGTGATTATTAACAACTTTCACTTTCATGAATTGATATCCAACATATTCAATATAACCAAGATCATTAACTTCTTCAATTTTACTTAAAGCATCGACGATATTTTTATCACTAATAAGACGTTTTGGATAATAACCAAAATAAAGATATTCATAATCGGAATTGGTAATATCGCTATGTTTTACATTCAATTGATGCATTTCAACTGGTGCTACTAATTCGTCTAAAACAGCTTTATTATCTTCATCGGTATATGTATTGGGTTGTGGTTGTGGGTTAATTTCAATGCCACTACACGAAGATAATATTACAAATGATAATAATAAAACAATGAATAAAATATACTTTCTCATAATTTTTACCTCGTCTTATTTTAATATATTTTTGTCATTTTGACAAATTAAATGCAAAAAATAGTGCTCGTTAATAATGATATGTATTGCTTGAAATATTAAATGGATTATGCTATAATATCATAGATAAAAATAGGAGTTAATAATTATGGAAAATAACTATATTAATGATGCTCTCCTTCAACAAATTGCTAGAACACAAAATGTACGTATCTCACAAATTTTAGCAGTTCTTGCTTTAATTGAACAAGGTGGTACAGTTCCATTTATTGCACGTTATCGTAAAGAAGTAACTGGTAATTTAGATGAAGAACAAATAAGAGCTATTTATAATGAATGGGAATATGGACAAAAGTTGGCTCAAAGAAAAGAAGATGTTATGCGTCTTATTGAAGAAAAGGGCAAACTTACAGAAGAAATCAAACAAGCTATTATCAATGCTGATAAATTAGCTGTTATTGAAGATATCTATCGTCCATTCAAAGAAAAGAAGAAAACAAGAGCAACCGAAGCCAAGAAGAAAGGCTTGGAAGGCTTAGCCGAATATTTATTATCATTCCCACTTGAAGGTGATTTAGAAGCAGAAGCTATGAAGTATGTGACAGTTGATCCTACTGAAGAACAAGTTAAAGAAGGATTAGTTGTAAAAAATACAGAAGAAGCTTTGCAAGGTGCAAGAGATATCATTGCTGAAATGGTTTCTGATGAACCTAAATATCGTACATGGATTAGAGATTACTTTAATAAAGAAGCCGAACTTACAACTAAAGTTAAAGATGAGTCATTAGATGAAAAAGGTGTATATGAAATGTATTATGACTATTCAGAACCTTTGAGATCTATTAAACTACATCGTATTTTAGCTGTTAATCGTGCTGAAAATGAAAAAGTATTAAAGGTTTCAATCACTGAAAATCGTCCTTTTGTTTTAGGATATTTATATAATGACCGTATTACTGAACAAAATAGTATTACAACAGATCAAGTAAGACTTGCCATTGATGATGCATATGATCGTCTAATTAAACCATCAATTGAAAGAGAAGTTAGAAGTGACTTTAAAGATAAAGCAGAAGAAAATGCTATTCATATCTTTGGTGAAAATCTTCGTAATTATCTATTAACTCCACCAATGAAAGGTAAAATTGTTCTTGGTGTTGACCCTGCTTTCAGAACTGGTTGTAAGCTTGCGGTCGTTGATGAAACTGGCAAATTACTAGCTAAAAGTGTAATGTATCCACATCAAAAGAATAAACAAGAAGTTGTTCCAGAAGTTAGATATCAACATGCGATTAACACATTCCTAACTTTGATTAGAGAATTCCATGTTCAAATGGTATCAATTGGTAATGGTACAGCATCTCGTGAAACTGAAGCATTTGTTGCTAAATGTATCAAGATGTTAGATGAACCTATTCCTTATGTTATTGTTTCAGAAGCAGGCGCATCAGTTTATTCAGCATCTGATTTAGCTCGTGAAGAATTCCCTGATTTTGAAGTTGAAGAACGTTCAGCAGTTTCTATCGCAAGACGTCTTCAAGATCCACTTGCTGAATTAGTTAAAATTGATCCAAAGGCAATTGGCGTTGGCCAATATCAACATGATGTTACACAATCAAAACTTGCTTCGAGCTTAAAAGATGTTGTTGAAACAGCAGTTAACCAAGTAGGTGTTAATATCAATACTGCTTCACCATCATTATTACAATATGTAGCTGGTCTTAATGCTGGTACAGCTAAGAAGATTGTTGCACACCGTGACGAAAATGGAAAATTTAAATCACGTGAAGATATCAAAGTAAAAGGTGTTGGTCCAAAAGTTATGGAACAAGCTATCGGTTTCTTAAGAGTTGTCGATGGCGTTGAACCACTTGATGTAACTTCAATTCACCCTGAAAGCTATGATGTTGCCAATCAAATCTTAGCAAAACTTGGTTATACAAAATATGATTTAGGTAAACCTGAATTAATTGAAGCTATCAAGAAGACTGATAAAGCAAAGTTTCAAAAAGAATTAAATGTTGGTGAATATACACTTAATGATATTTTAGATGCATTCTGTCAACCAACAAGAGATCCACGTGATGAAGTTGCTGCACCAATCTTAAGAAGTGATGCAATTAGTCTAGAGGACTTAAAACCTGGTATGGAATTACAAGGTACAGTAAGAAATGT
>DBWT01000026.1:14290-20138 GCA_002309035.1 Caryophanales bacterium UBA1231
CATGTTTCAAAAATGTCTAGAAATTATATCAAACACCCTCTTGAAGTAGTAAGCGTTGGTCAGATCGTTAAAGTATGGGTTTTAGATGTTGATGTTAAAAAAGGAAGACTTCAACTTACAATGTTAGATCCTAATGCTAAACCTGAACCAAGAATTATAATCAGAGAAAAGAAGAAATAGGAGGAAAAATATGGTTTTCGAAAAAGTAAGAGCTATTGTTGCAAAAACATTAAACGTTGATGAAGAAAAAGTAACTCTTGAAGCTAATCTTGTTGAAGATTTAGGCGCTGATTCTTTAGACGCTGTAGACCTAATTATGTCTTTAGAAGAAGAATTCGGTATGGAAATCGATGATGATTCTGCTCAACAAGCAAAAACTATCGGTGATTTAGTTGCCTATATTGAAGAAAGAATTAAATAATAAATGATGGCTATGAACAATTCATAGCCTTTTTTAATACTCAAAACTTACTTTTACTATCAAACTATTTGCAAAAAAAATATTTTTAATTTATAATTATTATATAAAAATATAAGGGAGGACTATTATGCCTACAATTGATAAAAAAGCAAAAACTACTAAGACTTCTACAACAAAAAAGCCTGCTGCAAAAAAACCAACTTCAAAATCTACAACAAAAAAACCTACAAAAAAGGTTACTACAAAAAAAGCAACAACAAAAAAGACAACGACTAAAAAGCCTACAACTAAGGTCGTAACAAAGGATAAGAGAATAGAAGTTGTTCAAAAAAATACAGATACATCTAATCTACTTGATATTTTAAGTACAACTCCACAACCTGAGAAAAAAGTTGCTACTAAACCTAGTACAACTTCAAAATCGACGACTAAAAAATCTCAACCAAAGAAACAAGTAAAACCTACACCTCAACCAAAAGTAAAACATCGTACTAAACTTCAATCAAAAGAAGAAAAGCAAATGTTCAAACGTTTGAGTGATTCATTTAATTATGTAGCAAATCTTACAATGGTTATTGAGGAAAGAAAACTTGATAAAGAAGTTATCAATGATTTAACACTTGGAGAAATCCATGTTCTTGAAGTCGTTAACCAAGCAACAGAAATGCCAATGACAAAGGTTGCTAATGAACTTAAGATTACAGTTGGTTCTCTAACAACATGTGTTAATCGTTTAGTAAAGAAAGAATACTTAGACCGCGTTAGAGATGATGTTGACCATCGTGTTATTAAAATTAGTACTACCCAAAAAGCTAAAAGAGTTTTAAAGATTCATGATGCTTTCCATGAAGAAATCTTATTATCTGTTTTAGATGGTATTACAATTAAAGATGCGACAAAAGTTATGGAACAATTTGAAAGAGTCTTAGAAAATTATTATAATCCAAAGGAGAAAAACTATGAAGCACCAATTACTCCAAAAAAGAAGAAATAATTTAGTTAAAGAAATCGATGATAATTCAATAATTATTCTTCATTCTGGTTATGCAAAACATCAAACTGCTGATGATTTTTATCCATTCCGTGTAAATAATAATTTTTATTATTTTACAAAAGTTGATCAAGAAAATTCAATTATTGTGATGGGTAAATCAAACAATCAATATTTTGAAAAGTTATTTATTAGTGAACCTAGTGAATATCATGAAAAATGGTTAGGACATTTGTTAACAAAAGAAGAAGCTGCTGATATTACAGAATTCGATGTTAAGAATATTTCTTTCATTACTGATTTTAAAGAATATTTAGATAGTTTGCTTCAAACATCACGTTTCACTTTAATTAAAATCATCAATGTTTATCTAGATTTAGAAAAAATCAACGTTCCTCTATTTAATTCTTTTGGACTTGATTTAGCTCATTCAATTAAAGATGAATATCCAGCTGTTGTTATCAAAGATATCTATAATAGCATTATTAAACAAAGAATGATTAAAGATGAAAATGAAATCATCTTAATCAAAGAGAGCATTAAAACAACAAACAATGCGATAAAAGAAGTAATGAAACATCACAAAGAATTAACAAATGAAAGTGTTGCTGAAGCATACTATAATTTTGTTAATACTAAAGAACAAAAACCTTTGTCTTTCACATCAATTATTGCTGGTGGTGTTAATGCTACAACACTTCATTATCATGAAAACAACACTAAATTAAATGGTGATGAGTTATTATTACTTGATGTTGGTTGCTATACTAATTATTATGCAAGTGATATTACAAGAACATTCCCTATTAGTGGTAAATTTAATGAACGTCAAAAAGCAGTCTATGAAATTGTTCTAGATTGTAATAAAAAGTGTATTGAATATGCAACTGATGGCATTAGTTGGGCAGAATTAAATGATTTTGCAAACCACATTCTTGCACAAGGCTTAATAAAATTAGGTTTAATTAAAGAAGAAAAAGAATTCAGAAAATACTATTTTCACTCAATTGGTCACCCAGTTGGTCTTGATGTACATGATCCTGCTGATCGTAGTTTAGGTATCAAAGAGGGAATGGTTATCACAATTGAACCAGGTTTATACATTAAAGAATGGGAAATTGGTATTCGTATTGAAGATAACATCCTAATTACTTGTAAAAAACCTATCGTTTTATCACAAGATATTATTAAAGAAATCGCTGATATCGAGGCTTTTTTAGCAAAATAATAACATAAAAAAAGAAAAAAAACACCTTATTTTTCGAAACATACAATGCTTGAAATTCACGAAATTTCAAAGTAAACTTGTATCGAAAGAAGGTGTTTTTTATTATTAAGAAATTTATTATTGGCATAGTATTTTTGTCAATTTTACTATGTCCATTCGTTTGTCGAGCAGCTAGTCATGCTGACTTTACAAAGATTATTTTTTTGTATGATTCGAATGCTTGTCTGATGGAAGATATGCCAAGTCAAGTAGTTAATGAGGCATATAAGAAGATCAAGAGGAAAGTATTTGGTTGGAATGTGAGTACTATTATTAAAGATGAAAGAATTAAATATGAAGGAGATGTTGTTTTTTCTAAGGCTAATCGAACTGCCCGTGAATTAACATTTAACTATTCATATGAAGTTGAAAATTCATCAGAAACTAGTGTTAGCGTATCAGGTGATATTTCAATTAGTATTTCAGGAAAAGTTCAAAGTATTACAGGATCTTTAAATGGAAAAATTCGTAAAGAAATTGGGGAGAAAACAAAAACAGTTATGACGGAATCTACAAGAACTGTTTTGGTTGTGCCTGCTCATACGAAACTTACTGTGCAACTTAAAGGGTATGCAAGGCTCAATAATGGAGTTGCCCGATACTATTTTTTAGGTATTGGTATTAAAAAAGGAACTTGGGAAATTATTGATAAAATAACGGAGTATTATGACTACTATGAAGAAAAAATATAAGATTATAATTGCTCTTGCTGCAACCGCATTTGTTTTGATAGCAACCTGTATCGTTATAGTAAGCATTAAAAGAAGTGAAAAAATCGCATTTATCATGATGGAAAAGCATTATTCTTTGTTATATGAAGAAAAACCAGAATTAGACCTAAGCTTGTATGCTAGTAAACAAGATAACTATTATTTAGATTCAGCTCATATCGATAAAGTCTTTTTATATAATGATTCTGATTCATACTTAACAAAAGTCTTATCACTAACAAGTGAAAATGACACAATTACCTTTAAAGATAAAGACTATTATAAGAATACATTATCATTAAAATTAGACATTGAAACAAATAATCCAATAAATATTAGTAATGCTAAAGTCAAAATAATATATCAAAATGATTATTTGTTAGACTTAAATGTTGGAAATATTGCTTTTCAAAAAGCGTCAAATAATGATGATATCCAAATTCAAAAAGTTCAATCGATTGTCACAACACTTGATCAAGGCACTACTTTAGCTGCTGTTTTATTAAAATTAAAAGTTAATGATAATGTATCGATTGTTAATACTAACCTAATATCTAGTTCTCTAAGAGTAAATAATGATTATTGTTTAGTAAAAGAAGGTAATTATGAAGTTGAAAATAATGTTGATCTTAAAGTATTATTTGGAGATTCATATGCTATCACTAATCAGCCAACAAAAGGTTTTCAGCAAGTTACACTAAATAATGAAGAAAAAGTAATAATCATTCCACTGAGCTATCAAAACATTGAATTTGTTGATAATTGTGGAATAGTCATTTCTTATACTTTAGATGGTTTAGAAAAAACATTGATTGTTAATCCATATGTGTTATTTAGAACAATGGATAATAATAGTTTCATTTATGAATACAAACCTATTAAAAATTGAAATAGTTGATTTTTCCAAAAAGTATCGTTCTAAAAACATCTATAAAAACTTTAATTATGTAATTGATAATGAAAAAATCAACATTTTAAAATCGCCTAATGGTTATGGTAAATCAACACTTATTAAAGCTATTTTAAATATTATTAATTATCGAGGTAAAATCAAAACTGATATTAAAACATATAGTTATTTACCAGAAAGGATTCAAGTTCCAGCTTACATCAAAGTTGATCGCTTTTTATCATTAATGGAAATTCCAAAAGATAAATATTTGCCATTATTAAAACTTTTTAATGTACCTGTTGATAAAAACCTTGTGGAACTATCAAAGGGGATGAGACAAAAAGTTTTAATTGTTAATGCTTTTTTGAGCGATGCTGATTGCTATATTTTTGATGAACCCTTAAATGGTTTAGACGATTATTCATGTGAACTATTTACAACCCTTATTCAAGATTTATTTTACCAACATAAATTAATCATCATTTCCACACATCAAATTGATAAATTTAAACACTTAGAAAAAGATTTAAAGATCATTAAATTAGAGGAAATCAATGTCATTAACGAAATTAGTTAGTTTACATCTTAATTATTGTTTTAATAAAAGAAACTTATTAATTCTGATATTAAGCTTTTTATTAATGCAGATAATGGTATTGTTTTTCTTTTTATCATATGAAAATGTGAATTTATCAGATTTAGATAAAATGGATTTGGTTTGGAACAATACTATTTCATTACAAAAGATTATCTTAGGTTTTATTGTTATTTTTATTTTTGGTAATTTCTGTTTAGAGGAAAATGATGAATATCAATATTTAGTTATAAGTAAGACGACAAAGAAGAAGTATTATTTAACTAAGTTTACATCGATGATTATTATTGTTGTATTATTTTTCTTCTTGAATTTTTTCTCTTTTTTAACAATATCATTACTGTTTAATTCGGAATTTACTTTTAACATTGTTTATTTTTTAACCTATTTTTATTTATTATTAGTTGTAATTACCTATGCACACTTAACGATGGTCTTGATTAGACTCTTCAATAGTATTCTTATTGTTATTTTTATTCTAATTTTATATATTAGTTCATCAACATGGATAAATGTGCCATTTTTAACTTTTTTACTTCCATCAATTGGCTTAGAAAATATCACAATTTATGATTTATTAAGGACTTTTATTATGCTGATTTTTCTAAAAATCGTAAATTTTGTTGTTTTTCTTGAATATAAGAAATAAAAAATATCTTATTATTTGATAAAATTTTCAAATATATGTATAATATATACGTATATTTATAAATAAAATTATTAGGAGAATAGTATGATGAATGAATTATTGTCTATTGTGAAGAATTTTGCTGCAATAATCTTCAACAGTAATGCGTTTGCTATTATATTGATGATTGCAATAATCCTATTATTAGGTATTTATTTCTTATTTTTACTTCACAGAAGAACAAATTTATATAAAGAACAAGAAGAAAAAGAAGTTGAAGAATCTGCTCCTATAACTACTTCTGAACCAGAACCTGAACCAGAACCTGAGCCAGAACCTGAGCC
>DBWT01000067.1:0-2897 GCA_002309035.1 Caryophanales bacterium UBA1231
GTGTCCAATAATTGGGGTTCACTTCATATAGGTGGTTTTATTTTTTGTTATTATAATCTTTAAACAAGTGGAATACTTCTCTTGTTGTTTCAGCATCAGTTAAAGCATCATGTTCTTGTTTTTCTTCTTGTTTTTCACTAAACAAAGCTTTTGCTTTAAATAGTCCTAAATCATATTTCATACCAAAATAGTTCTTGATGACTTGCATAATGTTGATAAATGAGCCTCTTGATGTGAGAGATTCTTTATTGATATCTTTATAAAATGCATCAAGCATTATGATATCATTAGCACCCCAAACAATAATAGTTGGATTATATTTTTCAATTGTCTCTTTAAATGTGTTGTAAAAATCTTGTTGTGTGATGGCATCATCAAAATCAATAATCGATCTATTGATAAATTCAAGTGTTCTATTTGTTAATACTGAATTAATTGGTTTAATTAAAGAAGAATGAGTATCAATAATCTTACCATTTTTATCTTCAATTAAATAACCAAACTGAATGATTTCTGATTTAAATGGTCCGTGAACACCATATTCAGGCATTGTAAATTCTAAATCAATAAACATTTTATTAGTGTCTTTACTTAAAACACTATTGATCTCTTTTCTAATTGTTCTAATATCATACAATACTTTAGATTTATTTACATCATTTTGAACGATTTTAATAAAGGCTAAGACTTCATATATTAATCGATTATCCTTTAGTTCACTGACATTAGCAACTTCAAGTTCTACATAGGTGTTTTCTTTTAAGAAAATCTTAAAACGACTCATTAAAGATCTTGTTAAATAAACATATTCTATTTTTGTAGGTGTTTTAACTTCCAAGATTCTTGTTTGTGAATCAAGGTAGCGTACTGCCCCTTTAATGACTTTCATGTTGCTGCTCCTTTAGTTTTTCTTTGATGTTTTGAATTACTGGTTTTGGAATGCCTAGTTCTTTTTCTTGTTCTTCAGTAATATCTAAAATATCATATATATTATCAAATGATTGTAAGAGTTTCATTTTTCTTTTCTTTCCAACACCTTCAATATCATCTAAAATTGATTTAGTCATTGTTTTGGAAATCTTAGATCTGAAATATGTTATAGCAAATCTATGAACTTCTTCCTGCATTGCTTCTAAAAGTAAAAATAAATCTGAATGTTTATCAATTTGCATTTCCTTTAAGTTTTTATCGACTATTGCACGTGTTTTGTGATTGTCATCTTTCACTAAACCCATGATGTTGAGCTTAACATCGATTTCTTTTAAAGCTTGTTTAGCTGCGCCAACTTGTGGTGAGCCACCATCTAATATTAAAAGATTAGGTAGTGTTTTGTTTTCTTCTTTAAGTCTTATGTATCTTCTTTTGATTACTTCGATCATTGTGTGGAAATCATCAGCACCTTGAACAGTTTTAATTTTAAATTTACGATAGTCTTTTTTAGAAGGTATACCATCGATATAAACAACCATGCCAGAAACTGCTGAAGTACCTGAAATATTAGAGTTATCAAAGATTTCGATTCTTTTAGGATATCCGATATCTAACATTTGAGATAATTCATATAAAGGTTCTTTTGTTTTCTTTGATTTATTGAGTCTAATTTGATTGTTAGTTTCAATGGTATTTAGGGCATTTTCATTAACTAAATCTAAGAGTTTTCTTTTATCACCTTTTTGTGGTACGGTGATTTTAACATTTAATAGTTCTTCTAGTATTTCATTATTGGAAGATGCTTCAGTGATGATTTCATCAGGTAGAATATTAGATGATAATTCATAGAATTGTAATATATATTGAGCTAGAACTTCATCAACTGTATCGATTAATTCAAAAGATTCACCTGTTCTTTCAATGACTTTACCAAAGCGGATATGGAAAACTTGAATGTTGATGATATCATCTTTTACCGCATACCCAAAGATATCGCGATTGCCCAAGTCATTTGATGTCATTTTTTGAGCATTATTTAATTCATTGATGTTTTGAATAATGTCTCTATACATTATGGCTTTTTCAAACTCAAGGTTTTCAGATGCTTCATTCATCTTTTCTTCCACAATCTTTAATTGTTCATTGCTTGTTTTCTTTAGTAAGTTTTTGATTTCATCAACAATTGGTTGCCAATCTTCACTTTTTACGTCATTGATGCATGGGCCTAAGCATTGTCCAAGGGAATAATATAAACATTTTACTTTAGGAATGTTTCGACATTTTCTTAAAGGATATAGTTTATTGAGCATATCAACAGTTTTATTTACGGCTGTAGCATTTGGATAAGGTCCAAAAAGAGCACCTTTTACTCTTTTTTTGAATTTGGCTGGATCTCTTGTCACAATCAATCTTGGAGCTTTTTCATCAGTTAAATATATATATGGGTATGTTTTATCATCCATTAGCATAATATTATATTTTGGACGATTTTCTTTAATTAGATTGATTTCCAATAAATATGCTTCAGTATCTGAGGATGTAATGATGTATTCAAAATCATTGATGTTTTCAACAAGCTTTGTTGTTTTAATGTTGTGTTTACCAGTAAAATAACTTTTAACACGATTTGCTAGATTCTTTGCTTTACCAACATAGATGATTTCATTGTCTTTGTTTTTCATCAAATAACAACCAGGTTTATTCGGTAAAAGTTTTAGTTTTTCTTTAATCAAATCCATACATTCATCCTCCTTCTGATATATTATATCATATTTTAAAGTCCTTTTCTTTACTGAACATAAAAAATCGCAGTAATAAATACTGCGATTATTTTACTAACGACGTTTTGTGCTTTCTTTAATTCTTGCAGCTCTTGCTGAAAGAGATCTAATATAATGTAATTTAGCACGACGAACTTTACCATGACGAACTACTTCGATTTTAGCTACCATTGGTGAATGAACAGG
>DBWT01000067.1:2903-3944 GCA_002309035.1 Caryophanales bacterium UBA1231
CTTGACATTTTACGAACTGTATAAGTTTCGCTAATGCCGCCGCCACGTTTTGCGATAACAAGACCTTCAAATATTTGAATTCTTTCTCTGTCGCCTTCTTTGATTCTTACGTGTACTTTTACATTATCACCAGGTCTAAATTCTGGTACGTCATTCTTTAAGTAACTCTTTGTTACTGCATCTAATAATGCTTGTGACATAAATACACTCCTTTATAACTAGATTTTGATCATTTGAATAAATATTCAAACTTATGTTCATACTTATTTTTACAAATAGCATCGGAACAGGGCTTATTTATTAAGCCTATTTATTATATCATTTTATTTATTAAAATGCAAGTAATATATATTTTTATTAGTGTTTTTTATGTTTTTTTAAGGGTTTAAAAAAGAGATGACTTATCATCTCTTATTTTAAAAGCATTGTTGATTGTTTTACTAATTTACCATCAACATATTTATAACAAATAACATCGTCATAACTTAGTAAATAATAATTATTTTTGATAAATACCATACGTTGATATTTTTCATATATATAACTATTGTATCCACTACTCTTTGCTTGTTCATATACGATTTCTTCAAATGGACAATCTTTTTCTAAATTGATTTTGAAAACACGATATGATGAAACATAGTAATAATTATTACCATAATGATATTCAGATTCGTGATAACCGAATAAATCTCTATTTAAATTAACTAATAAAGCCTTAGGGTTACTTAGGAAATCTGGATAGTAATATGATCTATTATCAGTGTTATATAGTTTAACATATGGTTTGCCAACCACTTTCATTACTTGATCAGATGTATCAAATAAAGTAATCTTATAACCGATTGTTCGATTGTTAGCAACTTCATAGCCAAAACCAATAACATAATGGTCTTTGTATGGTAATTGATAAATACTATAACCTGAGATTTCCAGAGCACTTGTAATTACTGGTTTTTCTGGATTTGTTAAATCAATATAGTAAATTGGGTCAATATTTTTAAAAGTAACAACAGTTAATACGTTTCCATTGAAACGAGC
>DBWT01000067.1:4001-20392 GCA_002309035.1 Caryophanales bacterium UBA1231
ATAGTTAAATAATTAAAGATTTTACTTTCTCCACCAAAATAGAAATCATTGAAAAGAATCTTTGTTGAATAATATGATCCAGTAGTAACACATCTAATAAAACCATTGTATTCATCAATCCAATATTGATCTTGAATATTACCGATTGTTGTGAAATCACCAAGAACTTTTAAAGTTTCATTTTGAATGACAACTACTTTTGAAGTAGAATAGCTATATTGAACATCATCTTCACGTACAGTTGTTGATCCCCATGTTCTAATTAGATATGTATTATCTTTGTTTGCATATATATTATTAATATATGGTGATAGAATATGAGTGTTATTTACTTCGATTTCTTCATTTAATGTGATTTTATAAATCGAAATAAAATAATAAACATTGTGATATGATGGACAATAAACAACATGATCAGCTGTTGTTTCAAAATATTCATCATCAATCGCATAATATGGTAAAAGATGTTTTGAAGTAAACTCTGTATAATTATTAATTACATATAAAGTATTACCAATTAATCTTGTTGAGACATTTGAACCAGCAGTTTTAATTGTTTTAACTTCTTTTAATGTATTGATATCATATAATTTATAAGAAGTTGAATATTTATAATTAGCTGATGATACTGATTTATTGTTGTTTTCTTTTAGTGTACATCTATCATATTCATATGTTGATAAACACAAAACAACGTAACGATCAGTTAAATATAATTCTCTTGGATAATAACTAGTAATATGTTCGATAACAGCATTATTTTCTTGTTTTGTAAGAATTACTTCTTCTTTAAAGTAAACAGTATTAATTTGTTTTAAAGATCCAGCAACTTCTTTCAATAAATAAAGAACATATTGACCATTTTCACCATATGCTAAATAACAAATAACATCATCTTTAACTTTAACGATATCAGCTTCATCAACACCAGCTACTTGTGTGTTTGTTTGATAGCTTTCTTCAGGGGATAAATCATCACTTGCCGCTGGTTCTGCTTCAACATATTCATCACCATTGTTTTTAGCATAGTCTCTTAAGTTTCCATAATTAGAAACTGAAGTTTCAAAGAATTCAATAATTTCATCCTTTGATGTAAATAGCTTATAGTCTCCGCTTGGGTCTTCTAGTTTAATTTCATTAGGATTTGTTCCATATGTAATTGTTGTTGTCGTAGTTCCAGTTGTGCAAGAAGACATAACAAATAATAAAAGCATTGTTAAACAAAAAGTAAATATTTTTTTCATATATATTCCTCCTTCATTTTGATTTTTTTCTACAATTAATTATATCACAATTATGGTTTCTCTTCAATAGAATAAATAATTTGTCAAATGGAAGATAATTTAGTATAATATTAAAGAGGTATTATTATGCTTGAATTAGGTAAAATCAATAAATTAACTGTCAAAAAGAAAACCGATATTTCATATATTTTAACCGATGGAGTTGATGAAGTCTTCTTGCACGTCAATCAATCACAAGGTCAACATGAACCAGGTGAAGTTGTTAATGCTTTTTTGTATTTTGATCAAAAGAAAAGACTTTGTGCAACACTTGAAGAACCACTTATTACAACAGAAAAATATGATTTTGTTGAAGTAGTAGGTATCAATGCTGCTGGAGTATTTGTTAATATTGGGATTGCTAAAGACATTTTACTTTCTAATGATTATCTTCCAAGACTTGAAAAATATTGGCCAAGATTAAATACAAAAATCCCATGCATTTTAAATGTTAAGAAAAATCAATTAACAGCTCGCCCTATTAACTTTGAAGATATTAAGAGTATCTATGAAATTAACGAAAACTATAAAGGTATTGTAATTTCATTTACTAAAACCGGCGTTGTTGTTTGTGATGAAAAATTTAACTTAGCATATATTAATAATAATCTCTTACGTAAAAGTTATTATATTGGTGAAGAAATCAATTATCACATCACTGATTTAAAAAATAATATATATAATGCATCAACAATTGAAAATAAAGAAAAAGAATTAATTATCGATAGTGATATTATTTTAAAATACTTGAATACCTTTGGTGGTATGTTACCTCTTGGTAATAAATCCACACCTGAAGAAATATATAAAATATTACATATGAGCAAGGCAGCTTTCAAAAGAGCAATAGGACATTTATATAAAGAAAGACTTATTGAAATTGAAGATTACAAAGTCTTATTAATTATGTAAACGTATAACTTATATATTTTCTTGCATTAGTTTCTTGATAAGAGTAAACTATCTACGATGTTTAGAAGGCATCTCAATAACTATTATTTGAAGGTGTAGTATGAAAAAGGTAAAAGGTTTTTCTTTCGATTTCTCTTTTCGTAGTTTTGACGCTACATCTTTTGACATTTCATTTTAATAATTAAAGATAAAAAGATTATTCTTTTTATCTTTTTTTTACGAGGAGGTATAATATGAATTTAATTTACAAGGTCGATGACAAACCAAAATTTGGAAAACTTATTGTTTTCGCTATTCAACAATTGTTTGCGATAATGACCGCAACATTAGTTGTACCAATGCAGATTAATGAAAAAGTCGCTGGGGCTAATCTTTCACCTGCAGCCGCATTGTTTGGTGCTGGTGTTGGGACATTAATATATGTGCTCTTAACTAAAAGAAAAAGTCCAGTCTTTTTAGGATCTTCTTTTGCCTTTATTAATTCAATGATCGTTGCGATGGCAGGTGCTGCCTCAATGGCTCTTGGATATTTAGGTTTAATCATAGGTGCTTCATTTGCTGGTTTAGTATATATCATATTAGCTATTATTACTAAAACTGTTGGTACAAGATGGATAGGTAAAATTATTCCTATTTGTGTAATTGGGCCTGTTGTAGCCTTGATAGGTTTAAATTTAGCTGGAAGTGCTGTTGGTAATTTAACATCATGTTCTGGACCTTCAACAAATATATATGTATGTATATTATGTGGTTTAGTAACTTTATTCATTACAGTAATTAGTGCAACATTCGGTAATAAAATGATGAAATTAGTTCCATTCATTATTGGTATTGCTGCTGGATATTTGTTTGCATTAATTCTTACTGTTATTGGTCACATTGCAACTGTAGATGCATTAAAGATTATTTCTTTTGAACCATTCAAAAACTTATTAGCAGATGGTAAAGTCGCACTTACGACTTTTGTTGACTATCCAAAATTTACATTCTTAGAAGGTTTCAAAGGCTTTAAAGATATTAACGCAGCATATATCATTACTATTTTAGTTGCTTATGTTCCTGTTGCTGCTGTTTGTTTCGCTGAACACTTAGCTGACCATAAGAATCTATCATCTATTATTGGTCAAGATTTATTGAAAGAACCAGGACTTCATAGAACACTTCTTGGTGATGGTGTTGGTTCAATTGCTGGTGCATTATTTGGTGGATGTCCTAATACAACTTATGGTGAATCAATTGGATGTGTTGCGATAACAAAGAATGCCTCAGTATTATCGATTATTGCTGCTGCATGTCTTTCAATAATCGTATCATTTATCTCACCTTTTATCGCATTTATTAACTCAGTGCCTTCTTGTGTTATGGGCGGTGTATGTATCGCTTTGTATGGATTCATTGCTGTATCAGGCTTGAAGATGATTCAAAAAGTTGATTTAAGTCTAAATAAAAACCTCTTTGTTGTATCAACAATCCTTATTACTGGTATCGGTGGTTTAGTATTAACATTTGGTAACATCACAATCACTAATATTGCGGTTGCGATGATACTCGGTATTATAATGAATTTAATATTAAAACACAGCAAAGAACAAGCCGAACCAAACTTAGGTGATACAAAGCAAGAAGAAAATATAGAATAGTATTAAAAAAATCAGATATTGGTTATTTCAATATCTGATTTATTTTTATTATTTACCTACTGTAATACTAAGTTTATATATATCACTAATTTGATTTAGTCTATAAACAATAACATCATAATTGTTGTCACCTAAATTAAGGTTAAGGTGTTCTTTATCTAGAACTTTACCATTTTGTAATACTTCATAATTAGAGTTAACATCGATGTTTTTTAATAAATTACATTCATTGAACATCATTGGAAGTATTATATTAATATTATTGTTTTCGATGCTTGTATTGCTAGATATTGTATCTAAATGAATTTCGTAATTCATTAAGTCTTGATATGATGGTTCATTTTCTTTTGTGAAACCATTTATTAAGAGTGGTATCATTACCAATAATATTAATGTTAATGGTGCTAATGTAAAGATCAATGGTTTTAATGATCTCTTTGATTCTTTAATTGTTGGTTTAAAATTTAATTGATTTTTAATTTTAGAAAAATCAGAATTAATTGTTATATTGTCAAATGATTCATTGAATTTATTTTTAATGTTGTTCATCAAAATCACCTTGCTTATAATATTTTTTTAGTTTTTTAAGGGCAGTTTTATATATATTATATATATGATTTGTATCAGTATCATATAATGATGCGATATCAATTAATTTCATATTGTATTTAATACGGAAGATTAGAATATCTAATTCATTATCATTTAGGATTTCTTTGAACTCATCGATGAATTTATCAAAATTAGAGTTTGTTGCTTTGATATCTTCATCAATGTATTCTTTTCTTTGTTTATTATTTTTATTTATGAAGTTAATTACTTCGTTTTTAGCAATTCTTACAAGCCATGCTTTAAAGTTTGATTCAGGTCTACTAAGATCGAATTTATCAATATTATTAAAAGCTTTTCTAAATGATTCAATGACAATATCTTCAGTGTCGTTGTCATTTTTTACCATTTTAATAACAACATAATATAATAGCTTGTAATATTCATTATATAAGTCTTCATAAAGAATTTGGATTGTCTCTTCATTTTGTGATTGAAGTGCTTTCCTTATGTCTTTTGTTTTCATTTTGCCCTTCCATTTAACATAACAATTAAATTGTCTATTTTTTTAAAAAACACACAAAATATTGTGTGTTTTATTTATTTAATAACTCTTCGATATGCTTTCCATATTCTAAAGATTCATCATATTTAAATTTTAAATCAGGAGTTTTTCTTATTTCAAGTCTTTTTGCGAGTTCTGATCTTAAGAAACCTTTAGATTCTTCTAATGCTTTTTTAGTAGCTTCGATTTCATCTTCTTTTCCGATGACTGTATACCAAATGGTTGCGATAGAAAGATCGTTTGTTAGTGCGACTTTAGTGATAGATACAAATTTTAAAAGGGGGTTTTTTGAATCTAGCAATAAAATAGAAGATAATTCTCTCATCGCAATCTTATTCATTCTTTCAACATGGTGAGACATTATTGTTCAACCTCTTCCATAACAAAGAATTCTAAGACATCATCAATCTTAATATCATTATAGTTTTCAATTGTCATACCACAATCATATCCTGCTTTAACTTCTTTGACATCATCTTTGAAACGTCTTAAACTAGAAAGTTTACCAGTATATATAACAATACTATTTCTGATTAAACGTACACCACTATTTCTAGTGACTATACCACTTGTAACCATACAACCGGCGATAGTACCAATTTTTGATACTTTGAAGATTTCACGAACTTCGGCTTGACCTGTAATCTTTTCTTCATAAACTGGGTCAAGTAAGCCTTTAGCTGCTTTTTCAATATCTTCTTGAAGTTTATAGATAATTGAATATGTTCTGATTTCAACACTGTGTTCTTTTGCCATATCAACTATATATGCAAGAGGACGAACATTGAAGCATATGATAATTGCTTTTGATGCTATCGCAAGATTAATATCTGATTCAACAACGCCACCAACACCGCTAGAAATAATTTCAATATTAGTACCCTCAATTTTTGTTTTTTCAAGTAAGCCTTTTATGGCTTCAATTGAACCTTGAACATCACATTTTAGAATTAAGTTAAGTTGTTTAATATCTTCACTACTTCTATTCTTTAACATTTCAGATAAAGTAATGGCTGAACCAACACCTTTTTCTTTTTCGAATTTCTTAAATGCTCTAGCTTCAGCTACTTCTCTAGCTTTCTTTTCGTTGTTGTAAATCATGAACTTTTCACCAGCAAATGGAACTTCAACTAAACCTGTAACTTCGACTGGTTTTGAAGGTTCAGCAATTTGAACTGGGCGACCTAATTCATTTGTCATTGAACGTATTTTACCATATGTATTACCAACAACTAAAACATCGCCAATTTTGATTTGACCATTTTGAACAAGAAGTGTTGCTACTGGTCCTTTGTTTTTATCTAATCTTGCTTCAATTACGACACCTAAACCTAAACGATTTGGATTAGCTTTAAGGTCTCTCATATCTGCAACTAAAAGAATCATTTCTAATAATTCATTAACACCATCACCTCGTAAAGCTGAAATAGGAACGAAAATTGTATCTCCACCCCATTCTTCAGCAAGAAGTCCATATTCTGTTAATTCTTGTTTAATTCTTTCTGGATTTGCTGTTGGTTTATCCATTTTGTTGATTGCTACAATAATTGGAACTTTAGCAGCTTGTGCATGTTCAATAGCTTCTCTTGTTTGTGGCATAACGCCATCATCAGCAGCAACAACTAAAACAACGATATCAGTGATTTGTGCTCCACGTGCTCTCATTTCAGTGAATGCAGCGTGTCCTGGTGTATCGATGAATGTAATTAAACGATCATTCTTTTCTACTTGATAAGCACCGATATGTTGTGTAATACCACCTGCTTCGCCTTGAACAACGTGAGTAGCACGAATATTATCGATTAATGTTGTTTTACCATGGTCAACGTGACCCATAACAGTAACTACTGGTGGACGAGATACTAGATCTTTTTCATCATCAACGATTTCCATTTCATCGAATCTTGTCATATCAGTAATTGCTTTATCTTGAACTTCAAAACCATAGTCCATCGCAATCAACTCAGTTGTTTCTCTATCAAGTGGTGAATTGGCACCTGCCATAACACCCATAGAAACAAATAGTTTTTTAACAAGTTCTGTTACAGAAATGTCCATACCTTCAGCAATTTCTAAAGTTGTCATTCCACTTTCAAAATAAAGAATCTTATTTTCAAGATCAGATTTTTGATCTTTTTTATTTTTGAATTTATTATCTTTATTACGTTTTTTGCGATTAGGATCTTTATCAGAAACACGATGTTGATTTTTATTACGTGCGTTTCTCGCAATCTCATATTCATCTTCATCTTCAAATAATTCATATTTAGATAAAGATTCTTCATCAACGATTCTTGTTTCAATATCATCTTTTGATAAGATGATTGTTTTTGGTTTTTGAACTTCAGGTTTTGCCTCTACTTGTGGTTGAGCAACATTCTTTGGTGTTTCAACCTTTTGTTGAGGATTAGTTTGTTGTTTTGGTGTTTCTTTTACTTCAGCTTTTGCTTGAGGTTTTTGTGTAGGCTTGTTTTGAACAGGCTTTGTCTCAACTTTAGGTTGAGATTTTGAAACAGGTTTTGCTTCTACTTGTGGTTTAGCTGGAGCTTCTTTTTTAGATGGAAGAGGCTTAGCTTTTTTAAATGGATATGCTACTCCATATTTCTTAGCTAATTTCTTTTCAATAATTGGTTCAACTTCACTTTCTTCTTGTTGATCAATATTAGCCTCAACATTGTCAAGAAGCTTTAACAATTCCTTAACATCAACATTAAATATTTGTGCTAATTCTTTAACTTTCATAGGCTTTGTACCCCCTTTTATTATTTTAAGCAAACATTAACTATCTTTATGATTCTAGTTCTTTCATGATTGCTTTAGTAAATCCTTCATCATCTATACCAATAATCATTGTTTTTTTGCCAATTGTCTTTAAATAAGTATCACTATCATACTTTATAATTACTGGTACTTTGTAGAAAAATGCTTTCTTTTCTATTTTATCAATTAAACTCGAAGATGCATCTGATGAAATCATTACTAAATGTAATTTTTGTTTTTGTAAACTACTAATAACTGTATCAGTGCCACAAACTAAATGACGGCTTTTAAAGCATAAGCCAATTAATTGTAATACTTTATCTGTCATTTAAGCATTTCCCTTAATTTATCATATATTTCATCGCTAACTTTAGTTTCTAAAACATCATCTAAAATATGCTTTTTTTGAGCAAGGTCAATGACTTTTAAATCTTTTGTAAGATATGCTCCATGACCTTTTTGTTTTCCATTAGCAGTCTCATCAACAATTATTTCATTTTCATTTGTTCTAACAATTCTAAACATTTCATTTTTTGGATGTTGTTCTTTTGTGACAACACATTTTCTTAAAGGTATTTTTTTGTTTACCATATTAATACCTCAAATTATATAGCATTAATCTTGAATTGAATATTATCGCGATAAGCTGTTGTTTCATCTTTAATATCAATTTTCCAACCAGTAACGATTGATGCTAAACGAACGTTTTGACCAGCTTTACCGATGGCTAAAGAAAATTGCATGTCAGGAACAATAACTAATGCTTGACGTTTTTCTTTGTCTGCCATAACACTTAAAACAGCAGCAGGAGATAATGCTCCAGCAATTAGTTTGATTGGATCATCGCTCCAAACAAATAAATCAATTCTTTCACCATTTAGTGCAGCATTAATTCTCTTAATTCTTGAACCCTGTGGACCAACACATGCTCCTTTTGGATCAATGTTTGGATCATCAGTACGTAAAGCAATCTTTGTTCTTGAACCAGCTTCTCTTGCCATTTTAACAATTTCGATTGTACCATCAGAAATTTCAGGAATATTTTGTTCAAGTAATCTTTTAACGATACCTTCATTAGCACGTGAAACATATACTTTAGGGCCTTTTGAAGTTTCTTCAACTTTTGAGATATAAACTTGAACTCTTTGGCCGATTGCGAACTCTTCACCACCTAATGATTCTTTTTTAGGCATGTAGGCATCTGAATCCATACCAATACTTAAGATATATGCTTCAGGAAGAACTCTAACAACTGTACCAGAAATCATTTCATTTTCGTGTTCTTTGAAGAATTCATAGGCTCTTTTTCTTCCTAATTCTTTTAGGCCTTGAGAGAATACTTGTTTAAATTGTGAAGCACCTTTTCTTGAAATGTCTTTATCGATATTAATTCTTGTCTTTAATACTGTACCTACTTTGACGCGTTCTTTAATTTTCTTAGCTTCATCTAAGTACAATTGACCAGCAGGTCCTTCAGGATCAATTTCAGAAACAACATATTTATATTCAATTATTTTGATTTCTTTCTTTTCATAATTAAATTCAACGTGGATATCTCCATTGAAACCATCAGCATTGCAGGCTTTTTTTAATGCTATTTCAACTTTTGATAAAACATCTTCTAATGTTAGATTCTTTTCAAAAGCAACTGCTTCAGCAAATTCATAAAAACTCTTACTTGTCATAATTCCTCCTAAAATTTAACAGCCAATCTAATAAACTTAATATTAGATTTGTTAATTTCTATATCTATTTTTCTTGTTTTATTCATTGTTTGAATGATTAGAAGGCCATTATTAAAACTCATTAAAACGCCTTCGAAAGTATTGATTTTCATTTTACCAATTGTTATGTAATCTTTTAAATCAATGTGAACATATTTGCCAATTGATTTTTGAATTGCTTCATCGTTTTTTAATGGACGTTCTAATCCAACTGATGAAACTTCTAGTGTATAAGCTGTTGATATTAAATCAGCTTCATCTAATAAGATATTTAATTTATCACTTACTAAAGTAGTATCATCAGTAGAAACATAGTCTTCTTTATCAATGAGAATTTCTAAAATAAATTCACCAAATTCTTTTTTGAAATTGACTTCAACCAATTCAATATTATTTCTGTCACATATAGGATAAGTCATATCCCAAATCTTTTTTTCTAAATCATTCATACATACATACTCCTAAAATAAAGAGCGAGTATCAAATACTCACTCATTAAGTGTACTATTTATGATTTATTATACCAAATGGATATCAAAAAGTCAAATTAATAATAAATAATTAAAATTCTTTAGAAAAACTATTATTTATAAATTATCTTATTATTCATCTAAAACACTTGAAAAAAAGATAAAAATGAGGTAAACTCATTATACTCAAAAGAAAGGAGTACATCATATGATTAAAATAATTAGCAAAGATAAAACATATGAAGTAGAAAAAGGAACTACTTTACTTGATCTTTTATCAGATGATGAAAAAAAGAAATATTTTACATGTTTAGTTAATGGACGCGTGCGAGAACTTAATTTCAAAATTAGTTTTGATGCTGAAATTGAATTTTTAGATATAACTAACATTGAATCAATGAAAGCATATGAAGCAAGCTTAAGATATCTTATTTGTAAAGCTTTCAATGAATTATATCCTAATGTTGAAATAATCTTTTCTTATAATGTATCAAGATCGATTTTTATTAGAAGCATAACACCTGGTTTTATTATTGATAATGCTGTAGTATGCAATATTAGAAATTACATCGATGAACTTGTTAAAAGAGATTTACCTATTGAAAGAAATACTTTCACAATTGATGAAGCAAAAGAAATCTATAAGAAATTTAATTTCCATGATAAGATTGATCTATTAAAATATCGTCCAGATAATTTTGTCCATCTTTATAAATGTGGTGACTACTATGATTATATGCATGCATATATGGTGCCATCAACAGGCTTTATTTCAAAATATATAATTAAACCATATTCACCTGGTATAATCATTCAATATCCAAGAGCTGAAAAAGATGGTCAAATTCCAAAATTTGAGGAATCAAGAGTATATGGAAAAACCTTAAAAGCTGCATCAAGCTGGGCTAGAATGATTGGTGCTGAATCAATCAGCAAAATCAACACACATACAATCGATAAAGCTCAAAGAGATTTTATTCAAATTTGTGAAACAAAACACAATAATATGCTTGCAGAACTTGGTGAAATGATTGCTAATGACATTGATAATATCCGTCTTATAGCAATCGCTGGTCCATCTAGTAGTGGTAAAACAACATTTTCAAATCGTTTAAAAATTGAATTAATGTCTAGAGGTATTACACCTGTCACACTAAGTATGGATAATTATTATCTAGATCGCGATAAAATCAAACCAGATAAAAATGGTAACTTAGATTTAGAAGATATCAATACTTTAGATATTGAACTATTCAATCAACAAATGTTAGCTCTTATCAATGGTGAAGAAGTTGAAATGCCAAAGTTTGATTTTACAATTGCTAAAAGAGTAAAAGGTGATATAGTTAAAGTACCACACAATTCACCAATTATTATCGAAGGTATTCATGCTTTAAATGAATTGATGAGTCAATCAATTCCATCACATCAAAAATTCAAAATCTTCATTTCACCACAAATGCAGGTGAATATTGATAATCATTCACCATTATCAACAACAGATTTAAGATTAATTAGAAGAATTGTTCGTGATAAACAATTTAGAAATGCCTCAGCAGAACATACACTATCAATGTGGAAATCAGTTAGAAATGGGGAATTTAAATGGATTTATCCTCATCAAGAATCATCTAATTATGTCTATAATTCAGAATTAACATATGAACTTTGCGTTCTAAAGAAATATGCATTACCACTTTTAAAAGAAATTAAAGCTGATAGTCCATATTTCATTACAGCCAATCGTCTAATTAAATATTTAAAATATTTCAATGAAATTGATGAATCTGCTATTCCATGTAATTCACTTATTAGAGAATTCATTGGTGGTAGTTGTTTCGATGTCAATGAATAAAAAGAAGCGTAGGAACTTAATAGTTCTTACGCTTTTTGTAATTGATATAATATAATGCTGTGAGCAATTGAAACATTGAGTGATTCAACATCATTTTGAAGTGGAATGATTATTGCCTCATCAGCCATTTGCTTTGATAAATCACTTACTCCATTTGCTTCATTGCCTAAAACAAGACAATATTTCTTTTCAACTTTTAATTCATCTAGTGTTTTTTGAGCTTTCAAATCAGTAGTAATTATTTGAACATTTTCTTTCTTTAAAAGATCATAAATCTTTTTTAAATCATCAACATATATATGTGCTTTAAAAATTGTACCTTGTGTTGCTCTAATTGTTTTTTCATTGAAAGGATCAACTGAATCACTAGATAATAAAATATTAGTAACACCTAAAGCAATTGAAGTTCTAATGATTGTTCCTAAATTACCAGGGTCATTGACATTATCAAGTAAAACAAAGCAATCACCAGTTGGGAAAGTTTGTTCTTTCATTTTAACTACACCTAAAATATTTTGAGGTGTCATGGTTGTTGAAAGCTTTGAAATGATTTGTTCAGTAACTAAGATTTGTCTAGCATCATATTCTTTTAATAATGCTTCATCATTTGATAATACAACAGAAAGTCTCTTGGCTTTCTTTGCTTCATCAACTAAATGCTTACCTTCGATTATGAATTCTTTAAAAAGAGTTCGATTCTTTTTTTGATGAAGACTATTTAAATATTTTATGTATTCGTTGTTAATTGATGTAATGTTTTCCATATTATGAAAGTGGGATAATAACTATTTTAATCAAACAAATAATAAATGAGATTAGAAATGATAATAGAAAGACTCCTGATAATATTAGATATGTTTTCTTATTTTCTTTTGTTTTTAAGAAAAATAAAGGAACAACATCAAGGATTAATAATCCCACAGGATAAATTAAATAAGAAACAACAACTAATGTTACTACTTGGAAATGTTCTGTTAAGTTTTGGGCAGCATTAGTAGATATCATACTAATACATATTTGATATGTAATTAATTGATAAAGTGGAAATAAACTAAAAACAATTAGTACCGCAACATAAAACCAAATCCAAAGCGATACTTTGTTTAAAAACGAATCCATTTTAGTTTGATCATTATTATCCATATTGACTCCTTTCTAATCAAACAAATCTTCATCTAAACTAAAGACATTAAAGTTAGAATCTTTAGTTAAAGTAATCTTTTGAATATTTGATATTGCTTGATTGATTAATTCTGTAAAATCAAATTTAGCTTCTTGAATTTCAACTTCTTTCATTCGTGGTTTTATTTGAGGGTGTTTAGGAACAAAGATTGTACAACAATCCTCATATGGAAGAATAGAAATATCATAAGTATCATATTTAATAGCTTTATCGATAATATCTTGTTTATCGAGAGTTGCTAGTGGTCTAATAATAGGCATATTAGTTACTTCATTTATAACAGCCATACTTTCAATTGTTTGTGATGCTACTTGACCTAAGTTTTCACCATTGATTAAGACTTTTGCACCTAACTGTTTTGCCCATTCAACTGAGATTTTATACATAATTCTTCTCATGATTGTGATACAGTAATCATTTCTGATGTGATTATAAATTGCATCTTGAATGTTTGTGAAAGGTACAACATATAGGTTTATTGTTCTATCTGATGGATAGATTGCTGCTTTAGTAAGTAAATCTACAACCTTTTGTAGTGACTGCATTGATGTATAAGGTGGTGATGCAAAATGAATGGCTTCAACATCTACACCTCTTCTAATTGCTTCAATACCAGCTACAACACTATCGATACCACCACTAATTAAAAGTAGTCCTTTGCCAAGTGATTTTGAAGGAAGACCACCAAAACACTTAATTGATTTAGTGTATATATATGTTCCATTGTCTCTAACATCGATATTCATTGTTATATCAGGGCTATGAACATCAGCACTTAAACCTTCGATATTCTTAAATAAGTGGCGAGCAACTTCTCTTGTGATTTCTAAAGATTTCATTGGGAAAAGTTTATTTGCTCGGTTTGTTTCTACTTTGATTTTTCTATTGACTAATTCATCTTTAAAACTCAAAGCCAATTCTTTTATCGCATCGATATTAGATTCACATTTCTTTACTAAAGATAATGAGTGAAGCCCAGGAATGATTTTTAGTTCATTAATAATAGGGTCAGGATCTTCACCATTTAAAACAATAAAGAAACGCATATATTCTTTTTCAAATGTGATATTTTTAAATTGTTTTAAATTTTCTTTGATATGGTCATTGACTAATCTAACGAATTGATTTCTATTATCTTTTTTAAGGCTCAATTCTCCATATCTTAAAAGGATTCTATCATACATTTTTTCTACTCCGTTTAAATTCTTTTAAATTATCAATTAATAAATCTATATCATCCTTTGTATTATGTTTGGATAAACTAATTCTAATAGATGATAGGGCTCTATCTTTATTTTTTGTTGTTTCCAGTATTGTTCTTTCTGGTGTTTCTTTTTGAGCAGCACAAGCAGAACCAACTGAAACATATATGTGATGAGCTTCTAAATAATGAAGAAGTGTTTCAGCTTTGTATCCACTATATGAAAAGCTTACAATGAATGGTGAACAATAATCATTGGAATTTAATGTAATACCTTCAAGTGGTTTTAATTCATTAACTAAATGATTTCTTAATTCTTTTACTTTATTATATGATTCTTCTTGTTCATTGAAAGCCAATTGAACTGCTTTAGTCATCGCTGCAGCCCCAGCTAAATCAATTGTTCCAGGTTTTAAACCTTCTTGTTGATCAGAACCTACAATAAGCTTTGCTAGATTAATGTTTTTCTTTTTGATAAGAGCAGCAGTGCCTTTTAATCCTTCAAGCTTATGAGAACTGATGGAAATTAAATCAATTGATGATAAATTGCCAGTTAATTTAATTTTACCTACAGCTTGTACCATATCAACATGTAGTTTACATCTTGGATATGCTTTTACAATATCAATTATTTGATCAATCGGTTCAATTGTTCCAATAATATTATTAACATACATGATTGATACTAAAACAGTATCTTTATTCATTGCTTCTTTTAACTGATTTAAATCAACAATTCCATATTCATTGACATCAAGATAAACAACATCAAAGCCTAAATCTTCAAGTGACTTCATGCAGTTATAAACTGATGGATGTTCAATCTTTGATGTAATAACACGCATGTTTTGAAATAAATAATTGTTACATATACCCTTGATTGCTAAATTATTGGCTTCCGTAGCATTTGATGTAAATATTACTTCATGGTTATTTAAACTTAATGTACTGAGAAGTGATGCTCTTGCTTTTTCAAAAAGCATATTAGCTTTAACAGAAGGTAAATAAATACTAGAAGGATTCTCCCAATAGTTTTGAATAACTTTCATATATGTATCTATTACTTCTTGTCGTGGTTTAGTGGTTGCGGTAGAATCAAAATAAATCATAAATCTTCTCCATTAATTATTTTTCTATTTTGAGTACATTATAATTATTCTTCTAATTAATATAATCTTTAATTATTTTAATTATACCCAAAAAGCATTATTTTTGCAAATAAAACAAAAACATAATATAATTTTATTAATAGTATTTAAATATGGAGTTATATATGCAACATTTTGAATTCAAACCTATTGGTGTATGTTCAGTACTTATTTCTTTTGATTTAGATGAAGAAAAAAGAATTCACAATCTAATCTTTACAGGTGGCTGTAATGGTAATTTAAAAGCCATTGGTATTCTTTGTGAAAACAAAAAAGCCGAAGAAATTTCCGAATTATTAAAAGGCAACACATGTCGCACATTAGAAACTAGTTGTGCTGACCAACTAGCAATTGCCCTTCAAGAAGCATTAAATTAAATGACAATCGAAGAAATCTTAAAAATCATCCAAGAAGATCAAAAAACACAATCGATTGGAACCAAACAAGAAAAAACCATTCACTTATTTATTAAATATTATTTATCTAATGATAAAAATAATCATGAGGTTAAAATTAATAAAAATATAGTGGATGTTTTTTTAAACAATCATATATATGAAATCCAAACAAAAAGTTTCAATCTACTAAGAGATAAGCTTAAATCCTTGTTACCTAATTACAAGCTAACTATTGTTTATCCTATTTATGTAAACACTTGGATGTATAAAGTAAATGAGAATGATGAAATATTATATAAAAGAAAATCACCTCGAAAAGAATGCATCTTTTCAATAGGTGATGAATTATATAAAATTAAGATGTTTTTAAAACATTCTAATTTATCATTCAAGATTATAGCATTTAATTGTCTTGAATATAAAAAAGAAAGAATTAATAAATACCATCAAACAAGACTAACATCAATAGATAGAGTGCCAACAGAAATTGTTGATATATATGATATAAATGATTATCATGATTGGGTTCATTATTTATCAATAACTGAACCTTTCACAAAAAATGATTTTAAAACTAAATATCACTTAACTTTAAAACAAGCTGGTTGCATGTTAAATGTTTTAAGAGATTTAGAATTAATCAAAGTTACTGGCAAAAATAAAAAAGCCTATATTTATGAAATTATGAAAAGTGAGAATCAAT
>DBWT01000078.1 GCA_002309035.1 Caryophanales bacterium UBA1231
CTTATGATTAGTGGTGGAAAGGTTACTAATAGCCAACTCGAATACGCAAAAGAGATGGTATTAAATAAATAAAATCCAAGGACAACCTTGGATTTTATTATATTATATTAATTGTGCACTTTTAATAGTTTTCCATTTTCTAATCTAGATTCTTCGGCTTTTAAAGCCATTAAGTGAGATTCAACCGAATTTTCTAGTGATGTTCCACTCATATTTTCACCACATAATAGTTTATAGAATGAATCTATGATTCCAGCATCACCACCACCATGGTTATGACCGCCCTCATCAAGTAATAAATTTAAATCTATTATTTCTGGTTCTTCATAGAATTTAGTTACAACAATCTTTTCTTTTGCATCAAGAAGGTCTATTTCACCATTTGTGCAATAGAATTTCATAATTCTACCGCCTTCTGGAGTAAACGCAGTCATTCTTAAATTTGCATTAACGCCATTTTTAAATCTCATCATTACGATTTGATTATCAACTACATTATTATCACATGCAAACACACATCTTCCATATGGACCTTTATCTATTGCTTCATATAGACTTTCTTCAGTTAGTGGAACTTTTGTTGTGATAACATTATATGGCCATCCATTTTCAACTGAACCAATCTTCTTCCATTCACCGATATAGAATCTTTTTGCGCTGTAAGTACAAGTATCTACATATTTACAATTAGTGCATCTGTCAGCAGCGCCTTCTGGTTGATTTTCTTTCTTAAAGAATCTTAGCGAACCTATTGATGATATAGTATCACATTTACTATTAGCATAATATTGAAGTAAATCTAAGTCATGGCAACATTTTTGAAGTATCATAGGCGATGTTTCATCACTATTTCTCCAGTTACCTCTTACAAATGAATGGGCTTGATGCCAGAAACAAACTTGTTCAATTGAATCAATCATTACTAAATCACCGCATACTTTTTTATCAAGTAATTCCTTAATCTTAGTAAATAGTGGTGCATATCTTAATACATGACATACTAATGCTTTATTATTGTGTTTCTTTTGAGATTCAAGTAAAGCATATAATTCATCAATTTTAGGAGAAATAGGTTTTTCAAGTAAAACATCATATCCGAGTTCAAAAGCTTTAATGCACTGTCTTACATGGTCTTCATCCATCGTCGCAAGAACTAGGCAATCGCTTCTTCTTTCTTTGAAGAATTCATTTTCATCAGTAAAACAATTATTCTTATCAAGATTGAAAAACTTTTGATATTTATCTACTTTTACTTTTGAAACGTCACAAATAGATACGATTTTATATTTATCTTTTTGTGACATCATAATTCTTCCGTATGCTTCAGCTCCTCTAGAACCAGCTCCTAAGATTGATACCGTAAATACTTTTTTCATTTTTATTACCATCCAATAGTACTATTAAATAAGATTATATGATATTTTTTATAAAAGAATCATTTTATTTATAATTAATTAACATTAAATGAATAATAAGAGGCAAATTGGTTGCCTCTTATTATTTAGTGTTTTCAATATTTATTTATCTTTTAAGAATTCTTCTACATCAGCTCTATAAGGCATCGCAGGAATTGCACCATTCTTTTGAACTTCTAGTGCACCTACTGCATTAGATATTCTTAGTGCTTCTTTTAGTGTTTTGCCTTGGTCAAGTGATGCAGCAAGAGAACCTGTAAATGAATCACCAGCACCAACAGTATCGATTGCCTTAACTTTAAATGCTGGGATAATTGTTGATTCATCTTTATTAACAAATAGACATCCTCTTGTACCTAAAGTAACAACTACATTTTCAACACCCTTAGCAAGAAGTAATTTTGCGCTAGATAAATATTCTTCATCTGTAACAGGATTAGTATTAGTAATAATACCTAATTCTGTTTCATTTGGCGTAATTAAGAATAATCCATTTAATGTTTCATCACTAATATGTCTTGCTGGTGCAGGATTATAAATGAATTTTACGTTATGAGCTTTACATTTCTTAACAAGGTAGTCTAATACTTCTTCAGTTTGTTCTGCCTGAGATACGCAATATGATACTTCATCTAATACTTCTTCTAGTTCATCTACATCTTTTAATGAATAAAGAATATTAGCGCCAGGTGTCATACAAATCCTATTTTGTCCTGATTCTTCAACTGTTACAAGCGAAGCGCCGGTTGATGAACCTTTATACATCTTTATGTATTTTGTATCAAAGCCTTCTTCTTTGAAAATTTTAATGAAGTTTTCGCCAAATAAATCGTCTCCAACAGATCCGCCCATATATGTTTTAGAACCCATTCTACTACATGCGATGGCTTGGTTTGCACCTTTACCACCTGGATATGTTTTAAATGAACTTCCTACTACTGTTTCACCAGCGACAGGAGCTTTTTTGCATCTAGCAACGAAATCTGTGATAAATGAACCAACTACCAAAACACTCATACTACTTTTTCTCCTCTAACATTTTTCCTAAGCTTCCACCTGGATGATATAAGTGGAAATTATCACTAGTAAAGCCTTTTTTACGTGATAATGTAAGTGCAAGAGCATCACCTACCGCTAAAGTTAAAGTAGATGATACACTAGGTGCAAGACCTAAAGAATCAGCTTCTTTATCATATTTATATGCGATAGATACATCACATGCTTTAGCAAGTGATGAATTATGATTCTTAGTAATAGAGATTAGTTTAGAACCAATCTTTTTAAGACTTGGAAGTAGATTTAATACTTCTTTCGTTTCACCACTATTTGAAATCATTATTACTGTATCTTCTTTTTCAATCATTCCAAGGTCTCCGTGAACTCCTTCTGTTGAATGCACAAAGAATGATGGAGTACCAGTTGATGACATAGTTGCAGCTATTTTTTCGCCAACATGTCCACTTTTTCCAACACCAGTAATAATAACTTTACCTTTTGTAGCCATTATTAATTCTACAGCTTTATTGATTTCATCTCCCATTGAATCTATAGAATTAAGAATAGCTTCTCCTTCCATTTTTAATACATTTTTAAAGAACTCTATATCGTTCATAAAAAACCTCCATATAAAACTATTATATTACAAATAGTAAACTATTTAAATGTGCAAAAATTACTAAATGATATCAATAATTGCTATTAAGGCGGAGTGAATTCACCCCGCCTTATAAATTTTTAATTAACGATTATTTAGCTTGGCAGATTTCTACATCATCAATTAGGATGTAGTTGTCAGTGCTTTGAATTTCGTCGTTGTTTAAATCAACCATGAAATACATATTTACCCATGCAGAAGTTGTTCTTTCTGTAACAGTGAAATATGCATCAATAGTTGCCCAACCATCAGATGTAAGGTTAGTTAAATTGAATTGTGTTGCTTCTGTTTCAAGTACAGGTCTTGGATCACCGAAGAATAAGAATTCAATTCTTGATACATTAGTTGCTGCTTCGCCTAATTTAACCTTCATAGTAACTCTATAATCACCAGGAAGAACGATTGTTCCACCAGCTGCTAAATTAAATTTAACAGTCTTTTGGTTAGTACCATAAATCTTCATAACAGTGTTGCCTTCGATTTGTGGTAAAGAGTTTTCTAAGCTATCAGCTTCAACGTAGATGAAGCTTCCTGCTTTCCATCCAGATACATCTAGGATTAATTCCTTATCGAATCCTTC
>DBWT01000074.1:0-838 GCA_002309035.1 Caryophanales bacterium UBA1231
GAAGGTTACATGAACCGTTATGATGCTAAAGAAATTAGTGTAATTGAACCAGCATCATTCGGTGTTAAATCGATTGAAATTAAGAGTCGTCCACGTGATGAAATCGTAGGCGCAAAATATGTTAATGATAAAGATATTATTCTACTTTTAACTAATCGTGGTAATATCAAACGTATGCGTCCTGAAGAAATCTTAAAAGGCAAGAGAAGCCATGTTGGTAAACTCTATATGAAGGTTGTAAGATCTAACCCTCAATATGCAATCGATTTAAATGTTATTAGACATAAAAATGCAAATTCAAATATCAATAACTACATTATTACTGATAAAGGTTATGTTGTTATTGACTATACAGAGCTTCGTTTTGCGATTGCTGATAACGGACGTAAAATGGTTCCTCAAGATATGGGAAATGCTTTACGTTTATGTATTTTCCACAATTTTAACGATTTGGAATTATAACATTGATGCCATACATTTGTATGGCATTTTTGCTAATTAAAATATATTTATTTATTTGATATTTAATTTAATTAGTGCTATAATAAATGAGATTGAGGTATAATGATATGTATAAGATTGCAATCGATGGTCCTGCTGGAAGTGGGAAAAGTACGATTTCAAAAATCCTTGCTAAAAAGTTAGGCTTTGAGCATATTGATACAGGTGCAATGTATCGTGCAATTACTTTAAAAGCCCTTCGTTTAGGAATTAATTTAGAAAACGAAGATGAATATGGCTTTTTAGAAGATACACATCTTACAATTGATGGTGACAAGATTTTCATGGATGGTGAAGATGTTAGTGTTGACATTCGTTCAATTTTAGTTACAACTAA
>DBWT01000074.1:890-4564 GCA_002309035.1 Caryophanales bacterium UBA1231
GAATCAAAAAATGTCATTATGGATGGTAGGGATATTGGAACTGTCGTTTTACCAGATGCCGATTTAAAAATCTACTTAGATGCTACTCCAGAATGTCGAGCAATTCGCCGCATGAAAGAAAGAGAACTTACCGGCATAAAGAAGTCTTTTGAAGATACTCTTGAAGAAATTAAAGTAAGAGATTATAAAGACTCAACAAGAAAAATTGGACCATTGAAAATTGCAGAAGACGCAATTTTTATTGATACATCAGATATGACAATTGATGAAGTCGTTGATGCTATCATTAAACTTATTAAATAATTAAAGAGGTATAAAGTATGGAAAATCAAGTAAAATTTAATGTTGGCCAAGAAGTAAAAGCCACAATTATCAATGTAACTAGTGACGCAATTTATCTTCAAGTAGGGGATACTAAAGCTGTTATCTACCCTAATGATATGGCTGATTACAATGACAGTCAAAAACTTCGTGACTTATATTTTGAAGGCGGAGATTATAAAGCATTAGTTAAACAAATTTCAAAAGATAAAAGAACAAATGAAGACTTATTGATTTTATCAACTAAACTTTATACTGCAAAAGATGCTTTAAAAGTATTTGATGAATTAAAAGAAAAAGAAGAAATAATTAAAGCCAAAGTTGTTTTTGTTAGCAAAGCCGGTTGTAATTTGAGTTACAAAGGCCATGAAGATATTAAAATCTTCTTACCAGCTCGTAATATTTATTTAAACGATAAAGCTTTATTCCAACTAAAAGGTGAAACAATCGATGTTGTTGTTACTGAAGTTGATCATGAACGTATCCAAGTTGTTGTTTCTCACTCAATTGCACAAGCTAAAATGCGTCGTGCTCGTAAAGAACAAGCTTTAGGTCAAATTCATGTTGGCGATATTATTGAGGGTGAAGTTCAATCATTAACTGATTTTGGTGCATTCGTTAAAATCGGTGAACTAACTGGTTTACTTCATAAATCAGAATTAGATTATCGTCAAATTAAGAACATCGCTGATGTCTTAAAAGTTGGACAAAAAGTTAATGTTAAAGTTATTCGTCTTGAAGGTGATAAGATTGCCTTATCTGTTAAAGCACTTCATCCACATCCATGGGATATTTTGAAAGAACAATATCATGAAGGTGATGTATTTGACGGCGAAGTTACTAAATTAATTGATGCAGGTTTAATCGTTAAACTTACTAATGAATATTCAGGCTTAATGCCAAATGTTGAATTCTCATGGAGAGTTAATGAAAAACCTACTGAAGATTTAGTTGGTAAATCTTTATCATTTAAAGTTATGAATATTGATTCAGTTAAAAAACGTGTAAGTTTATCTCATCGTGAAACTATCGAAAATTTATGGCGCGATATCAATATTAAAGCTGATGACGTTATCAATGTTGAAATTGCATCAATTCAAGAAAAAGGTGCTATTGTTAATTATAAAACTATTTCTGGTTTCTTACCTATCAATGAAGTAACTGATGCTAAACGTATTCAAAAAGTTGATGAAGTTTATAACATTGGTGATCATGTTGATGCTATCGTATTAGATTGCGATCCTGGTCTTGAAAAACTAGTTGTTAGTGTTAAGCGTCTAGAAGCTAAAAAAGAAAGAGCTGAATTCGATCAATTTTTAGAAAAACAAGATGAAGAAACTCCTACAACTACTTTAGCTGATTTATTTGGTGAAGATTTAGATAAATTTTCAAAATAATTAAATCGTATTTTAAGAGATTTATCTTAGGATAAATCTTTTATTTATGTATCTAGAGGAGGTCACAATGAAGAAAGGAATTGTTGCGATCGTCGGTCGACCAAATGTTGGTAAATCAAGCATCTTTAATCGTTTAGTTCAAAATGTTTCAGCGATTACAGATGATGAAAGTGGAATTACCAGAGACCGTTTATATGGTAGATGTGAATGGCTTGATCAAACATTTTCAGTTATCGATACAGGTGGTATTGAGCTTAAGAATTTACCATTTATGGAAGAAATTATTGCACAAGCTGAACTTGCGATCGATGAAGCAGATGTTATTTTATTTGTTGTTGATGGACGTGTTGGTGTAACTCAACAAGATAAAGATGTTATCAATATTTTGCATCGTTCTAAAAAACCAGTAATTGTTGCAGCTAACAAAATCGATGATATTCACTTAATTGATAATGTTTATGACTTTTATAGTTTAGGTGTTGATGAAGTATTTGCTGTTAGTGCATTGCATGGTATCGGCATAGGGGATATGTTAGACCGTTTGGTAGAACTCCTTCCTAAGTATCATGAGGATGAAGATGACAAACAAATCAAGTTTTGTTTAATTGGTCAGCCTAATGTGGGGAAAAGTTCTTTAACTAATGCTATCCTTGGTTATGATCGTGTTATTGTTAGTGATATTCCGGGGACAACACGCGATGCCATTGATACGCCTTTTGTTCGTGATGGTAAAGAATATTTAGTTATCGATACTGCTGGTATTAGAAAGCAAGGTAAAGTTTACGAAAATGCGGAAAAGTACAGTTTCTTAAGGGCGATGTCAGCGATTGAAAGATCAAATATCGCATTACTCATTTTAGATGGATCTAAAGATGTTGCTGAACAAGATAAAAGAATTGCTGGATATCCTATCGACGCATCAATCGGTTGTATCATTGTTGTTAACAAATGGGATTTAGTAAATAAAGATACTAATACAATGAACAAATATATTGAAAAGATTCGTTCACAATTTCTTTATTTAAGCTATGCGCCTATCGTGTTTGTTAGTGCTTTAACTAAAGAAAGAATTAGCTCATTGTTCGAAGCAATCGATGCTGTTTATGAAAACTATTATCGACGTGTACCAACTAACGTCTTGAATGATGTTATTATGGATGCAACGCTTTTCAATCCAGCATCTACTTTCAATGGTGGTGCTTTAAGAGTAAACTATGCTTCACAAGTTAGTGTTGCTCCACCAACATTTGTTTTCTTTGTTAATGATGGAAAGTATTTACACTTTTCTTATCAACGTTATTTAGAAAACCAAATCCGTAAAAGTTTCGTTTTTGATGGAACACCTTTAAAAATGATTTTTAGAAAAAAAGAGCTACAATAGTTTATTCGACAATTTCAATAGTTTTGACAAATTATTACATTTGATGTATAATATTTATACAAAAAAATTTTGATACAAAATAAATTTTGATACAAAAATCAATTTTGATACAAAAATCAATTTTGATACAAAAATCAATTTTGATACAAAATCAATTTTGATACAAAATAAATTTTGATACAAAATAATTTTTGATACAAAATCAAAAATAATATAATTTAATAAAAGGATGGTGAATTTACTTTGGACCTGTTTAGGTATTTTACTTTAGGAAGTTTAGATATTGGTCCTATTGGCTATGCTATTATTGGTGTAGTTTTAGTTATTTTAATTATCTTATCTGGTTTCTTTTCGGCCAGTGAAATTGCTTATTCAACAGTTAATATTGTAAGATTAAGAAATTATGTTGAAGAGAAGAGAAAAGGTGCAAAACATGCACTATGGGTTGCTGAACATTTCGAAAGAACGCTAACAACAATCTTAGTTGGCAATAACTTTGTGAATATTGCTTCGACATCGCTTGCGGCACTTGCTGTAGCAAATCTTGTTGTTAATCCTACTTTAGCTAACCTTAT
>DBWT01000074.1:4634-11252 GCA_002309035.1 Caryophanales bacterium UBA1231
GCAATGCGTTATGGCACAATTATGTTCTTTATTATCAAAATTTTAACACCAATTTGTGCTTTCTTCTTGTGGATTCAAAAAATCTTTTCGAAAAAGAAAAAGGATGATACGCCTACTGTTACAGAAGATGAACTTGAATCAATTATCGATCAAATGGAAGAGGAAGGTGTTATCGATTCTGATGATGCTGATTTAATGCAGAGTGTTTTAGACATTGGTGAAAGAACAATTTATGATATTATGATTCCACGTGTTGATATCATTGGTATTGATGCTGAATCAAGTATTAATGAAATCTTAGATACTTTCTTCCAATATAAGTTTTCTCGTCTTCCTGTTTACAAAGAAGATAAAGACCATATTTTAGGTATTCTAAGTGAACGTGATTTCTTTACTTTCTTACTTCAAAATAAAAATGATGCTGAAGAAAAATTTAACATCAATGAACTTATCACAAGACCTTTATATGTTTCTAAAACAATGAAGGTTGATGATTTGATTAGAAGAATGCAAATTGAAAAGAAGCATCTCGCAATTGTTTCTGATGAATATGGTGGTACAAGTGGTATCGTCACAATGGAAGATGCATTAGAAGAAATTGTTGGTGAAATCTATGATGAACATGATGAAAAGGAAGATGAAATATTAGAGTTAACTAAGCTTGATGATAATAATTACATTGTTCCTGCTGATATGTCACTTGATGATTTATTTGAACAATTGAATCTTGGCGATGCGCCTGAATCTTCTTATACAAATGTCGGTGGATTTTTGTATAGTTTGGCTGAAGAAGTTCCAATCGAAGGTGATTTGTTCCATTACGATGCGACTGTTTATGAAACAGTTGATGAAATGGTACAAGAAAAAATTATCCATCTTGAATTCAAAGTCTTAGAAGTTAAAGAAAGACGTATTATTAAAGCTAAATTAACAATATTAGATGATCATAATGAAGAAGAATAAAAGAGTGAAGAATTAATCTTCACTCTTTTTAATGCTTATGTATTGGAAAATATAACGAATAAAGTTTAATAAACACAATATTCCAACAATTAAATAAAGATAATGATCTTTAAATGTTAAGGCAAATTCATATTTGATTGAATCAAAGACTGCAGTAAAAAATACACCCAATGAATAACAAGTAAATAATCCTGATGCTACTAAAAGAGCAATTGTTATTGGTAATTTATCTTGATCTTTATTTAATATGTAAATAGCTGTTATTGTTAAGATAAGTGATAGAACAATGAACATTCCATAATCATAATTAAATGTGAAACTAATACCAAATCCATCATCATATTTTTGAAAGCTACCAATAAATAAAACTAAACTGACAATGAATGCTGAAATACCAGTAATAAGAAGTAAAATTTTAATTATTTTCTTGTAATTCATCAGCTTTTACCTCATTTTCTAAAGTCATTGATTGTGGTATTTTCAAGAAGACGATTATAATAACAATAATTGCGATTATGATATTTGGTAACATGTATGCACCATTATAAACTAAACTATATAGTACATATCCACCTTTAAAATCGAAGTTTTTCCAAAACAAAATACCTGCTAAAAAGTGCAAGAAGAATTTTCCTAATCCAGCAATTAAAGAACCTATTGCTAAATGAAAGATTCTTTTTTTCTTTGATTGATTATTTAAAAAGCTTTTTCTTGTTAGAGCACATAAAGCAATAATTGGAAAAGCAAATAAGTAATCAAGTGATACTTGGAATAAAACATTGTACCAAGTACTTGCAATAACATAAATACCACCAAGCATTTGAATTAATGAAACAATTAGTCCTGTGATAAAAGCAGCTAAGCCACCACGACGATATCCAATCAAGAGAATTGGAACGATTGAAAAACCAATTGATCCACCATTTGTAAAAACACCACGCCATAGCCCTGTTTGTAATAATTCAAAGGCGACAGCGACAGCCGCTAAGATAGCAATTTCAACTACTACCTTTGTTTGAATTTGTTTCTTTTTCATTTTTCCTCCTACTATTTTTAGTAGGGTGAGCAAGTATCCCTCCGCTAGCATTACCTAGATCAGGTTATGGGTCGTTAATGTAATTAACCTCTCAGCAATTGCTCCCCATACTTATTTGAAAGTTTTATCTTTCGTTTTATTATACTATAATTTTAGAACTTTTTCATTTAAATGGAATTTAAATAATTATTTGCTATCATTTTTTATCGAATTATGGTATAATTATGTTAACTAGATTATCATTTTATGGAGGATTTATGGATATTAATTTAATTACTGGGATTTTATGTTTTTTAGCAATTTCATATATTATTTATTTAGAATTTCGTAATCCTTTGAAAAAAAGAGATATTTTTATTGATATTACTATTAGTATTATTTTAATTATTATTTGCATATTCCAATTCTATGAACTTGATTTTCAATTTTTCAAAGCTGGTAAAATCAATCTAGTTATTTGGATTTATGTTTTATTGATATTAATGGGTATTTTCTATATCATTATTGTTTTAAAACATCATAAAGCATATTTAGAAAAGCAAAAGCAAGAAGAGAATTTAGAATCAACAAATGATGAAGTAAATGAAAATGTCATTCAAGAAGAAAAAGGTGAATAATGAATATTAATTTTCAAGAATTAAAAGAAAGAAAGAAGTTTGTCCGCAATTTTTCGATTATTGCGCATATCGATCATGGCAAATCGACGCTTGCTGACCGTTTTTTAGAATATACTAAAGCCTTAGACATTCGTGAAATGAAAGATCAAATTCTCGACACGATGGATTTAGAAAGAGAAAGAGGTATTACAATTAAACTTAATGCTGTAGAATTAAATTATTTAGCAGATGATGGTAATACTTACATTCTTCATTTAATCGATACACCGGGACATGTTGACTTCACATACGAAGTATCTCGTAGCTTAGCTTCATGCGAAGGCGCATTACTTGTTGTTGATGCTGCTCAAGGAATCGAAGCACAAACTTTAGCTAACGTTTATTTAGCTTTAGATAACAATTTAGAAATCATTCCTGTTATTAACAAAATTGATTTACCAAGTGCAGATCCTGAAAAAGTTAAAAG
Source organism: Caryophanales bacterium UBA1231 (assembly GCA_002309035.1). The sequence continues at coordinate 7,717 of DBWT01000074.1, forward strand.
AGAAATTGAAGATGTCATTGGATTAGATTGTACTAATTTAGTTAAAGCTTCAGCAAAAGATGGTACAGGTATTAAAGATATTTTAGAAAAGGTTGTCAAAGTTATTCCATCTCCTGAAGGTGATGTTGAAGGCAAAGTCAAAGCCATGATTTTTGATTCTTTTTATGATCCATATCGTGGTGTAGTGGCATCGATTAGAGTATTTAGTGGAACAATTAAAAAAGGTGATCATATTAAGATGATGGCAACAAATGCTGTCTATGAAGTATTAGAATTAGGTGTTCATACGCCTAAAGAAAAGAAAAAAGATTTTCTTACTGCTGGTGATGTTGGATTTGTTGCGGCATCGATTAAAGATGTTCAACATATTTTAGTTGGTGATACAATTACAACAATTGAAAATGAAGCAAGTGAACCACTACCAGGTTTTAGAAGATTGCATTCAATGGTTTTCTGTGGAATTTATCCTGTTGAATCTAATAAATATGATGATTTAAAAGAAGCATTAGCTAAATTAAAGCTAAACGATGCTTCACTTGATTATGTCCAAGAAACTTCACAAGCATTAGGTCATGGTTTTCGTGTTGGCTTTTTAGGCTTGCTTCATATGGATATCATTCAAGAACGTATCGAAAGAGAATTCAAAATTGATATTATCGCAACCGCACCAAGTGTCGATTATCATGTTAACTTAACTAATGGTACGATGGTTTCGATCGACAATCCAGCCCTAATGCCTGATTTTACATTTATTAAATCAATTGAAGAACCAATTGTTAATGCGACAATTATGGTTCCTAATGAATATGTCGGATCAATTATGGAAATTTGTCAAAACAAAAGAGGGACTTTTAAAACAATGGAATACATCGATGATAATCGTGTAGCTATTCATTATTTATTGCCTCTTGCTGAAATTGTTTATGATTTCTTTGATCGTATTAAATCGACATCAAAAGGCTATGCATCACTCGATTATGAACTTGCTGGTTATCAAGAAGCTAAACTTGTTAAAATGGATATTTTAGTAAATGGTGAAAGAGTTGATGCTTTAAGTGTTATTACACACAAAGATTTTGCTTATAACAAAGGACGTAACTTAGTTCAAAAGCTAAGAAAAACCATTACACGTCAAATGTTTGAAATCCCAATTCAAGCAGCAGTTGGTGGAAAGATTATTGCCAGAGAAAATGTTGCTGCCCTAAGAAAAGACGTTTTAGCAAAATGTTATGGTGGCGATGTTAGCCGTAAGAAGAAGCTTTTAGAAAAACAAAAAGAAGGTAAAAAGCGAATGAAGCAAGTAGGTTCTGTTGAAATCTCACAAGAAGCTTTCCTTGCTGTATTAAGTATCGATGATGAATAAAATAGGTCTTTATATTCATATTCCTTTTTGTCATAAAATATGTTCATATTGTGACTTTTGTAAAAGGGTTAGTAGCGATTTAATTAAGCAAAAATATCTTAATTATTTATTCAAAGAAATTGATTTATATACTAGTAGATTTAATTTCCAAAATATCGATACGATTTATATTGGTGGTGGTACTCCATCAGAATTAGGAATTGATTTGTTAGATCAGCTTTTATCAAAAGTCAAGAGTTTAAATATTAGTTTTAGAGAATATACAATCGAAATTAACCCAGAAGATTTAAATTATGAATTAGTTGATTTACTTGTTAAGTATGGTGTTAATCGTGTAAGTATTGGTATTCAAACGCTATCTCGTCATTTGCTTAAGATAATTAATCGTGACTTCAATTTCGAACGCTTTAAAGAGGCTTATAATTATTTAAAGAAGCAAATTCCAAATATCAATATCGATTTAATGTATGCTATTCCAAATCAAACTCTTTTAGATCTAGAATCGACAGTGAAAGAAATTATCGATTTAAATCCTACTCATTTATCGATTTATAGTTTAATCTTAGAAGATAAAACAATTTTAAAAAAGCAAATTGAAGATGGAATACTTTCTAAAATAGATGAAGATTTAGAATGCCAAATGATCGATTTAATTCACAAGCTAATTTTTCCTAAATATAGACAATACGAAGTTAGTAATTATTGTTTCGATTCTGAATTTGATTATCGATCTATCCATAATTTAAAATATTGGCTAAATGAACAATATTTAGGAGTTGGTTTAAATGCAAGTTCATATGTTGAAAGAAGATTTAAGAATGTTTATGATTTAAAAACTTACTTTAGTCTTTTAGATAAAGATATCTTACCTATTGATGAAAAAGAAATTGAAGAAATATCTATAATTGATCAAAAGAAATATGAAATCATTTTAGGTTTTAGGCTAACAAATGGGATTAATCTTAAACAATATGAGGACAAATATCAATCAAGCATTTTTACTGATTTTCCTAAGATTAATGAACTAATCGAAAAAGAACTTTTAATAAATAATAATGGTCAATTATTCATCAATCCTAAATATTTTAATATCATGAATTCAATTTTAGTTCAAATTATTTAAAGGTGTTATATGGAACAATTATTAAAAGAATTTGAATACTATTTAACAAGCGAAAAAATGATGAGTCAAAATAGTGTTTCTTCATATATCAATGATTGTACAAATTATGTTGATTTTTTAGTTAACAAATGTGGAATTGACGATATGAATGATGTGACATCTGATGATATCAGAATGTTTTTAGCTTACCTGAAAAAGAAAAAGATGAAACCTTCATCAATGAATCGTTATCTTTGTAGTATTAAATCATTCCATCGTTTTTTACATAGCGATAATATTGTTAAAACCAATCAAGCTAAAGAAATTATTGCACCTAAGATGGAGAAAAAACTACCTGTAGTATTGTCAATCGATGAAGTTACTAAATTATTAAATAAAGTTGAAGAGAATAAAACACCTCTAGGAATCAGAAATCAAGCAATGCTGGAATTAATCTATGCAACTGGTCTTAGAGTTAGTGAACTTTGTAATTTAAAAATCACCGATTTACGTTTCACATCGCATCAGATTAGAGTAATGGGGAAAGGTTCAAAAGAAAGAATCATTCCTGTTAATGATTATGCTTTAGAAAAGGTGCGCAATTATATTGTTAATGCTCGACCTAATTTATTGGGTTTCAAAAAAGATCAAGGCTTTTTGTTTTTAAATAATCATGGTGAAGTAATTACAAGAGTTGGCTTTTTCAAAATTTTGAAACAATTAGCAGATGAAGCTGGCATTGAAAAAAATATCTCTCCACACACACTTAGACATTCTTTTGCAACCCATCTTTTAGAAAGTGGCGTTGATATTAGATTAATTCAAGAATTACTTGGTCATGAAGATATTGCGACAACACAAATTTACACACATTTAAGTTTAAATAAAATAAAAGAAATTTACGGAAAAGCACATCCAAGACAAGGTGAATAATATGAAGCAATTTAAAAAAATCGTTTTAATCGTCATGGATTCTTTAGGCGTTGGCGAAGCTAAAAATGCTAAAGAATATAATGATGAAGGTGCATTTACTTTAAAACACATTATTGATAATTATCCAGATTTAAAAAT
>DBWT01000074.1:11295-13770 GCA_002309035.1 Caryophanales bacterium UBA1231
AAAGTATTCTTTCAACTTTAGAAGAAGCAAGTGTTGGTAAAGATACTTTAACTGGTCACTTTGAAATGATGGGTCTTTATGTTGATACACCATTTCCATCTTTTACTGATACAGGCTTTCCTAATGAACTAATTAAAAAAATCGAAGATTACTCTAAACGACCTGTAATTGGTAATATCTCAGCAAGTGGAACTGAAATCATCAAAGATTTAGGTGAGGAACAACTCAAAACTGGAGCTTTAATCGTTTATACTAGTGCTGATTCGGTTTTACAGATTGCTGCAAACGAAGAAGTTATTCCACTAGAAGAACTTTATGATATTTGTCAGTATGCGAGAAAGATTACAAAAGAAAATAAAGAATGGATGGTTGGCCGCGTTATCGCAAGACCATTCGTTGGAACTAGCAAAGATACTTTTAAAAGAACAACTAATCGACATGACTATGCGATCAAACCATTTTCAAAAACTTGTTTAAATACTTTATCGGAAAATGGTTTTGAAACGATTGCGGTTGGTAAGATTAACGATATCTTTGATGGCTATGGAATTACTAAAATTAGTAAAACCGTTTCTAATGAAGATGGTATGGATAAAACGATTGCTTACATGAAAGATGATTTTACTGGTTTAATTTTTACTAATTTAGTAGATTTTGATGCTCTATATGGCCATAGAAGAGATCCAATTGGTTATGCCAAAGCCATTGAAAGATTTGATGAAAAACTAGGATTACTACTTGATCAACTTGAAGATGATACTTTAGTAATGATTACAGCAGATCATGGAAATGATCCAATTCATCATGGAACTGATCATACAAGAGAAAATGTTCCTCTAGTAATTTATTACAACAATTGTGAAGGTAAAATTCTTAACAACCAAAAATCATTTGCTTGTATAGCATCGACTATTCTAGATAATTTTGGTTTAGAACCAATAAAAAATATTAAAAGTTTAAGAGAGGATTTATAAAATGTACAAAAATGAATATTTATCTTTTGATGAAAATACCAATCTATGTGTTTATTTGTGGCTACCTGAAACAGAAGATGTTAAAGGTGTTATTCAATTAGCTCATGGTATGGCAGAACATTTAGGACGCTATGATGAATTTGGTGAATATTTTAAAAAACTAGGTTACATCGTATTTGGTGCTGACCATTATGCCCATGGTAAAAGTGTTAAAGACATCAAAGACATCGGTGTTGTAATCGATTATGACTTTATCGATGCTGTTCATCAATCAATACATAAAACACACGAAAAGTATTTTAAAGATTTAGATGTTCCACATTATTTGTTCTCACATTCAATGGGTTCAATGGCTGCGCAAAGCTATATTGAAAAGTATCCACATGATTTTTCAAAAGTCGTTTTGTGTGGTACTGATGCACCATCTGTTTTATACAAAATGGCTAAAATGTTAACAAAAAAACGTGGAAGAATTGGCCATATCGAATATTGGTCTGTTGCTGAAAACTTAGGTGTAGGTAGTTTCAACAAAAAGTTTAAAAAAGAAAATGATCCAGTCGCATGGCTTTCAAAAGATTTAGATAATAGAAGAAGATACAAAGAAGATGAACTTTGTGGTGCATCATTCCCAACTAATTACTATTACTCTTTAGCTTCATCTTTAGTTGAATCAAAGAAAAAAGAAAATCGCGAACTTATCAACAAAGATCTAAAGCTTTTAGTTATTTGTGGTGCATTAGATCCTGTCGGTCATTTTGGTAAAGGTCCAACTAAACTAAATAAACAATATCAAAAAATGGGTCTTGATTCTTCTTTAATTATTTATGACGATGCACGTCATGAAATTCTAAATGAAGGTTTTATCAAAGATAAAGTTTATAGTGATTTATTGTCTTTTTTCTCAAAATAATTAGTTAATAATTATTCAATAAATCGATTATTTAAATTAAGCCTAAAATTCGCTCATTTTCGCATTTTTATAATTTACGATTAATTAATCAAATAACCATTAAAAATTCAAAAATAAGCTGATTTTAAGCTAATTTATTTAATATAATAGGTATTTAAGTAGTGCTATTTTCACTCTACAAACCAATAAAAATCAATATTTAATACTATTAAAAATACAGCCTATTATAAGCTTGTTTTCGCACTTTTAATATTATTGAGTGTTTATTCAAATTATTGATAAAAATCTCATTATTGAATGATTTAAGCTCTATATGAGAGGTTGAAATAAAATAGATGAATCATTAACGATCTAAGCTTTTTATAGAAGGCATTTATTCACATTAAGATTGATAAAGAGATACCCGATTTATAGAAGATGGATCAATAATATATCAACTGTTAATAATTCAGTTGATTTAAATAAATGAACAGATTATCTAAAATCTGTTCATTTTTATTTTACCAAGTATTTTATAAAGAAGATTATAAACAGTTATTAACTTAATTATTTATAGTTATTAAAACATATAAAATATAGGCTTATTACTTA
>DBWT01000009.1:0-21830 GCA_002309035.1 Caryophanales bacterium UBA1231
AATTATCCGATTCTTTTTTATTCATAATATGATGGTGCTTTATTAAATCCCATGTTTATCGCATGAACTAAATCACCGGTTGTATCGCAACCATTTTCCCAATACATTATGCCTGCAATATTATTGTTTAAAACATAATGACATTTTTCAATGATTGATCTTTCATCATCATATGATATGAAAGTTAAACCATCTTTACTTAGTAGATATGGGACTTTAGCAACATCATCAAAGTAATAATCATACTCGCCACTTTCAAGAACTATTTTGATAGAATCATAAAAAATCGATGAACCTTTTGTCCAAGAACCATTTGACTTTATTTGTTGAATGCCATAAAAAGCAAGACCAAATAAAAGCTTAGAACCTGATACACCTAAGTTTTGATAGATTTTTAATGATTCACTGATTGAGCATGAAGAAAGTGTTCTACCAACTTTATTCACTGAATCATTAAAAGATGTATGTGGATATAAAGCATTTTGATAATAACCATTATTACTAACCATTCCATAACACATAACATTGATATAATCTAAATATTTAGCTGAATTAGTTAAATCATAATATGGAGGTTGCCATTTACCACCACCGATTGCGGCTGTAACGATGTGATTAGGGTTATTAGCTTTAACAGCTTGATATATTTCTTCCATCATCAAAGTGAAATATGTTTTATAAGTGTTACCTGGAGTTTCCCAGTCAATGTCAATTCCATCATAACCATTTTCATTGATTAATTTAACTATATTTTCAGCAAATTGTTTTCTCAAAGTAGCATCTTGACAGATGATTTTAAAGGTATTTGATGCATCGCTTCCACCTCCACCTAAAGATGGAACAATATAAACGCCTTTATCTTGAGCCCGAGATTGGACAAAATCTTTGATTTTGGCTTTTGTTGTTTTATTCGAATTTAGAATGGAACTGCCTGATGCATCATTACCAATGAAATCACCATCGACATCAACCCTAATAAAACAACAATAAACAATATCCATCGTATCAAAGAATTCATCAGTTAGTAAACCATAGTTTCGGTATAAATAACTAGAAGCAATTCCTTTAGTTAAATCTTTATAACCCAAACACTTAATTTGGTAATTCTTTGTAATCGATTTATCATCTTTTGTTAAAGTAGCTGTTAAAGTAACTATTTCTTCAATGTATGGTTTTTGATAGTTTCCATTCTCGTCTAAAGCAACACTGTTTGTTTCATAGCTAATTGAAACATCTTCAATCTTTGCTGGTAAAGTAATAGATGAGCTTACTTCTTCAGGAATTAAACTATCTAATTCAGCAAGGGCTAATTGAAGAACATTTTCACTACTTTCAAAATATAATGCATGAACAACTAAATCTGCTGTAATATTCGAAAAATCACTATAATCCCACGTACCATCAAATCCTTCTTTTTTAGGAACGGAAGGAACATTTACTAAAGCACTGTTTTCTTTCACATCTTCTTGGAAGACTAGCGTATCATCAACATAAAAAGAAACATTATACATTTTATATAAAGTAATATTTAGTTCACAAGTATAATCCATATAATTAATTATTAAAGAATGATTGCCCGTTGTTTTTAGTTTATCTAAATCTTCTAAAGAAAGCATTGATTCATTAAGTCTTACCATTTGCTTTGTTCCATTAGTATGGAAGACAGAAAGAAAAAGTTCTGATAAATTAAACTTCTTAATATCATATTCTGAATTATTCATATTTTCAGCAATTTCAATTGATTTAATTTCTGTTTGGTTTTGAGACATGTCAAAATCACAACTGAAAAGCATCAAAAGTAAAAGAAAACTAGATATGATTAATAATGTTTTCTTCATCATCGGCCTCCTTTAAATAATTTTTTCGTATACTACACGATCTTTATGTGGTGGTAAAATTACTTTACCACAATAAATAAAACCTGCTTTTTCCATTAAGTGAATCATTAAATGATTATTAATGTGTGTATCAACTCTCAAAGAGTGGATATTTCTTGATTTTGCTACTAACTCAAAAACATCAAATAATGCCTTGCCATAGCCATGTCCACGGTATTCTTTTCCTACCGCAATCCTATGCATAACTAAATAATCATAATCGCTTAACCATTTACCTTCATATAGATGATGATATGGTTCCTCATAGCCTGTAATAGCCATAACTCCAGCAATTTTTTCTTGATCCAAAACAACATAGAGTTGTTTATTTAAAATATCATTTTTTAAATCTTCTTGTGTTGGATAACCATCTTGCCACTGACCATTACCTTCTTCTTTTAGTAATGCTCTACCATCTTCAATTATTTCCATAACACGTGATAAATCATCAATCACGGCTATACGATATTTACTACTATTATTCTTCTTCATATTCTTTTTCTTCTAATTTTAAATCTTGAATCTTTTTGATAATATCATTTTCACGACAATATCTTTCAATTTCTTGACAAATTAGCATATTACCATCTTGATCTACTTTCATAATTTGTGAAGCATTTTCAATAATGATATTGTTAAAATCACTGAATGATGCTTCATCATTAAAAATATCTTTAAGGTTTTTAATATAGTTTTCATCAAATTGTGGTTGCACCTTTAGAATATTATCAACATAAGTTGGAATCCAACCAAGATTTAAGTTATTCATAAATCCTTTAACTCTTTGAATATATTGATAATGTGAAATAATAAAGAATTGAACACGTCCATTGATAAAATCATTGAAAAACTTTAAGAACAAATATACATCAAAAATCTCATCTGGTAATTCATATAATCTGACCATCTTTAAAAGATATAAAAATAAGAAATGACAATAGAAATTACTATGGAAATTATCGATCTTAGCTAAATCATTATCTTCAACATATTGACTGATATTTTTAGAATCAGGAAGTAATTCATTTAATTGATCCATAGCTATTCGGGCATCTTTTAGTTCAGCCATGATGATTTTAACACCATCAAAAGCTTGAACAACTAGTATATGTTCAGTATCTATTGTTACTAAACTAATTGCTTCCACTGGTACTTCGATTCTTCTTGAAATACTTTTTCCAACTTTAGCCCATTTAAATATTATATTGTTGTCTTCCACATCAATTCGATTGACTGGAATAAACATGTATTTTAAAACATAAAGAGCTAAAAAAGGAATAAAAAGAAAATAAATAACATAAAAGAGTTTAGTGATAAAACCTGAGAAAATAACACCAATAGTTAAAAACAAAAACAAAATAAGTGAGATAATAAGCTTTAAATACTTGTGTCTAGTTTTAGCCTCGATTTTCATCTTTTTTACCTCCAATTCGTTTTGTTATTCCATCAAACGTCATTTGGTCAAATTCAAGCGAAAAATGAGCTTTATTTACTAATACATTGTAACTATAATCAGAAAAGGTAATTTTTTCATTTGCGAAATCTTCGAACATGAAATCCATAATATATGGAGTAACGTTGTTAAAACGAGGATTTTGAGTGCCTTGAATTAAAACATTGCGTCCTGGTGTTGCTTTATTTTCATAATTGTTTTTTGCGATTAATCTTGTTCCAATTTTTAAACTAAATAAATCAACTAAAAATGATGGGTAAGTATAAATCGTACAGTTATTAAAGATACGGTGTTCAACAGCAATCATTAAAGGATTTACATCAATAACTATTGCTGGTTCAACTAAAATATTGACTTGGTTTTCTAAACCTAAAACAAAATTAGTAGCTTGTTTTTTATTAAAACGATATAATGTGAATATTTCATCAAAGACTTTTTCATTATATTTTAATTGTTCTTCCATAATTACACCTTCTTAAGGAACTTTTCGTATATGTAATAACTTGTGTGACAAAGAGCAACACAAAACAATCTTAAAATTAAACTACCTAAAAAGATTGATAAAGAGTGTCCACTAAAGCCATTAATTAAGCCCATTACACCATATAAAAACAAAGCATTAATTAAACCACCATTTAAGATTAAAATTAAGAACATAAAGTATTTATTTAAATTCTTCTTCGACATTGCTAAATAAAGTTTTTCAATCAACCAAATAGAAATAAATGTCCCTACTGCTGATGCGAAATACTTAATTAAATTAAATAAATCGATTTTTTCAAATGTCCCTTTATATGATACAATAGCTACATATTCAATAACTGCACTTATCAAAATAGCCGCAATGCTTGTTAAAGTCATTACTTGACCTTCTCTGATTGAGTAATCAAACATCCGAATAATAATTGTAAATAAGAACATCGAATAAAGAATAGAATCAATACCAAAAGTCATTCCCCAAACAGTAATGGGATGAGAAACCGCTGTAAAAATATTAGCATTAACACAACATCCGATTGCAACAGCAATCAATACAGCAATGTCATTAAATTTTCGAGCAAAAGTGAATGCTGCAAAAAAGATAATTGTTGCTAATAACAAAATAATTAAATTAACCATAATAATACCTATAATTTACTTTTATAATTTAAGTAATTATACCACATTAACTAAACTTTATCAAAAAATATACATAATGGCAAAACTAAGCTTTAAGCTTTTTAACTTTTAAGAGTTTAAAAAATAAAAAACTGTGTTATCCACAATTATTGTGAAACACAGTTTTATTTATTTAATTTTTATATTCAGGATTCTTTTCTTTCTTTTTATAAGCAAAATTAATGAATGTTTGAAGGAGTATTGCTCCACAAGCATTACCAAAGATTGCGGTCAAAACAAAGATTATGCTTATAATACTAAAACGATTGCTTGCCATTAGATAATAAACATCGGTAATCCCATTATTAAAGCCAGAATAAACATAAATAAAGACAGGGAGCCAAATACCTAATACTTTTAAAAATGGATTTTTGAAATATTTATAGAAAAAGACACCTAGGAAAATAAACATTCCACAGAACATACCTTTTAATAATAAGTTGAAATGATATTTAAGACTATATTCAGGGAATTTGTCGTTAGCCACACTAACCATTCTTTCCACAATATTTAAATCTTTACCTTTAAAAATCATGAAAATAAAACCAACAAGCATAACACCAAGGATGTTAAAGAAAAGCATCACAAAGAGTTTTAAAACTTTCATTTTATTATCACTATTATAAAGATTAGCAACTTGACCATTAAATAAAAGTAAAGCAAGAACTAAAACCAATGTATTACCGAAAGGAAATATAAAAGCGGCTAGAAATTGATTTAGACCAAAATCGAATTGTTTAACGAATAAAAATTCAATTCCTGTTAAACCAACTAATATTCCAGCAAGAATCGCTTTTAAAATTTCATTTATTTTCATATTATTCAATGAAGAATGAACGGTTAGGTTTGATTCTCTTCTCCTTTGGTTCAAGTTTTGGATATCCAACTGCTAAGTGGCCAATACCTTCATATTCATCAAGATTAATATTATCAAGCTTAATGAGTTTTTGTAATTCACCACATTCCATTTCTTCTCTTGCTCTATGAATCCAGCAAGTACCAAGTTTTTGGTTAACTGCTTCGATCATCATATTGTCAAGCATTGTTGAACCATCATATTTAGCATTAGGTCCTTTTTTAACTAAAACAATGATAATAATTGGTGCCCCATAAAATGGATCTGATGTTTCATCAAAACCACCGATTTTTGCGTTTAAAATACGAAGCTTTTCTCTTATTTCTTTGTTCTTAACGACAACGATAATACCAGTTTGTTCGCCATGTGCTGTTGCTGCATAAAGACCAGCATTAACAATTTCTTGAAGTTTTTCATCTTCGACTTCTTTATCGAAAAAACTTCTAATTGATCTTCTTTTTAATATTTGATTTAACATATTTCCTCCATTTTAAATTAAAGTATTATTTTTACTTTTTACTTTATTTCTTTATTTCTGAATATCGCGAACCCTAATAAAGTATTGAATGTTCCTAAAACAACTAAACCAATTAAAGCTTCGATAAACATAATAGTATCAAAACTAGGCATTGATCTAAAAATTGTTAAAGAATAAGTTGGAATTAAATAAAGAATATATTTATATTTTTCTAATTCAACCAAACTCATGATTGACACAAAGACATTTAAAATAAAACTAACAGTTATTGTTAAAATGATAATTGGTGGTAATGTTTTAAAATTCAATGCGAAAATGTTTGTGATTGTTGAAATAAACATAAACACTACTGTACCATTAATTACATAAAATAAAATAGTCATAAATTCTGTTTTATTAAATTCTGCACCATACTCAAAGAATATTCTTGAAAAACCAAGTGATGCAAAAAAGTAAACAAACATAACAATAATGTTAAAGAGCATTGAAGTAATTAAATGTGAAAAATATACTTGTGCTCTTGAATGTCCACAAATAATCTTATTGCGTAATAAACCACTCGATAAATCTCGCGATACCATAACTGCCGAAAAAACAGGAAGCAGTAGACCAACATTATTAGTTAGTGAATAGCAAGATGTAATAATAGATCTTGTATTAAAACCTAATGCCATTGCTGCTAATTCTTGTGCATCAGAACTTGAGATTGTTTTATAAATAGCATAATATAATAAAACAGTAAATAGTGGTAATAAGATAGCAACACATAAAATAATAATTAGTAATTTACTTTTTAAAATACGATATAAATCAGTTTTTAAAACATTTCTCATAATTCACCTCTCGTAATTAGATTAATGTAATAATTTTCAATCGTATCTTCAAGCATATTTATTTTATTGATTTCAATCTTATTTTGGACTAACTTATTTAAGCAATCATTAATATCTAATTCATCATAAATGATTAAATCATTGTTCTTAACAGCATATTCATTTATATTTAGAAGCTTAATAGTTTGGCTCATATCTAATTCATTCTTTAAGCCAATAACTAACTTTTTTCTTGCTTTTTGATGCAATTCTTCGATTGTTAATTCTTCAAGCATTTTACCGTGTGAGATAAAACCAACACAAGTGACTGTTTTTTCAAGTTCTGAAAGTAAGTGACTTGAAATTAAGAATGTGACACCTTCATCATTGAGTCTTTTAATAGTTTCTCTTATTTCAATAAAACCTTGAGGATCTAAACCATTCATTGGTTCATCAAGTAAAACAAATTTAGGATTATTGATCATTGCCATAGCAATTCCTAAACGTTGCCTCATACCTAAAGAGAAATTACCAACTTTCTTGCCTTTTATTTGGTTTTCTTCTAAACCAACTTTTGCGAGCAAATCCCAAAGTTCAGCTTCACTTTTTTTAACATCTGTAATCATGCACTGCATTTTTAAATTATCGATAGCTGACATATTCTTTGTGAATGATACAGATTCAACGATTGCTGAAACATTTTGTTTGGCTTTGTTTATTTCTTTTGAATTGTTATCACAACCAAATAAAGTAAAACTACCACCATTAGGAAGCGTAAGACCAGTAATCATTCTCATTATTGTAGTTTTACCAGCACCATTTTCACCAACAAAACCATAAATATCGCCTTGTTTGATGTGCATATTTACTTTATCAACCACAGTCCGACCTTGATATTTCTTTGTTAAATCAAATGTCTGTAAGATATAATTATCTTCCATAATTAGTCCTTTCTTGATAAATAGGATATTAGCTAAACCTCTAAATAAAGAGAAAAACTAATATCCTATTTATTCATGTGTTTATATTAATACAAGTTCAAAATCAAAATTAATAATATTGATTATTTTTAATCATTGTCTTCAGTATCGCCTTGTTCTAAGACGCCGTTACGATATAATTCTTTCTTGTAATCTATTTTAGCTTTTTCAGCTTTCTTTTGTTTTCTTGTCTTTGCTGGTTCTTCAGTATTATTCTCTCTTACTTGTTTTTGATAATGTAATTGAGAATCAATAATTTGATTAATTAAAATCTTTAATGCAGCAAAGTTCTTATCATACATATTATGTAATGCTTTACCACAATCTGATTCACTAATTGAATCTAATGAGTGAACTAAAGATGAAAGAATTGTATCTAAAGTTATTACAGACTTAGTAGCATTTTCAATACCATCGAAGCCTTCATCACTGAAGTAATTAATACGATTCATTAAATCATGAACTTTTCTTCTTAGTTTCTTAAAGGCATTACCATAAGCTTTAAGATTTGGATTATTATCAGTCTTTTCAATTGCTTTTTGGAAAGTAGTTTCTAAAGAAGTAACCGCACTAGTTAAATTACGATATGGGTTAAGACTTCTAACAATGAATGTATAAACAATAACTGCTAAAACCATACCAATTAAAACATAAGGTAAAATCTTCATTAAGAATTCACGGAAATTGAAATTAGATACTTTAATTGATGCAGTCTTTTCTAAATTACCTAAACGATATGTGAAATCATATTTGCCATTAACAGGTTCTGTTATATGGAAGATATTACCATCATTAGGTGTATTAACTGCTTCACCATTTAATGATACATCACATTGGAAATCAGTATTCTTGAAATCTTTTCTACCGTTAGCAATGAAAATAATGTCAAATGGTTTATTTGGTTTAGGGAATTCTTGTGATAATTCGAAATCAATTGATTCTAGTTTTTCAACAATAACAGTAATTGAAGCACTAATAATCTTTTCTTCACCTACACCAACATCAACGAAAGCATAAACTGTTGTTGTGCCAGCATGATTTGGAAGAAGTGTAACTTTAGAAGTACCATTTTCATATAATGTTACAGTATCATTATCACTACTCCATGAATACTTATAATCGTTTGCAACCATACCATCAAGTAAAACTTGTAAATCATATGAGTTCTTTAACATAACTAAATAGATAGTATTTTCTTCAAATGATAATTGACGTTTTTGGTCAGGTAGTTTTGAAATATTAAGTACTTTAGAAGCTTCTAAGTGACGATTCAAAACATTATCAACAAAACGAACAGTAATGTTATGTGTACCATCAGGAATAGTTGTTGTAAGTTTTTCATCATGACCAACTACTTGATCATCCAATAACCATTCATATGAAATACTACTTGAGAAAGTAAAGCCTAAAGTATTTACACTAAATGTTAAATTATCAAATTTCGAAATAGCTGAATCTGATTCAGTTTCACGGCGCATATCAATTTCAATATGTGGTTCTTCATTGATAACACTAAGTGTTGATTTAAACAATACTTGTTGATATTCATTTCTTAGAACTAAATAAACATCACTTTGACCAACATTGATTAATTGAACTAATAAACGATGATCAAACATCTCAATAACATCACAGACATTACGATTAGATGAAATATTGATAATTTCACCATTGTAATATAAATCTTGATATTCTTGTGGAATTGTTAAATATATTTCACCATTATCAAGTAAAGCTTGAACCATCTTGCCTTCAGCAAATGATGTTTCAATACTTTCACGATTGAAAATGACACGAACACTAATTCTAATATTCGTAATAAATTGATTATCGTAAATAACCAAAACATCAACAGGAGATACACCTGAAGAACGAGGCATAACTCTTAATACTTTATCAGTTTCATCAAAGAATAGTTCAAAATAATAATTTTCTTGAAGTACTTTTAATGTTAATTTGGAATCATTGAAGATTCTACTTTGACTTGTTTCAGAATCATAGTAATATAGAGGAATTGATAATTCTTCACCATCAACTAATGTATATTCATATTTTTCAAAATAGAAATATCCATTAAATGTTATTGGTTCATTATCACCGCTAATTTTACCAACTTGAATTGGAAGAATTATTGTACTAACTAATTCACGTTCATGAACATAGATATTTGCAGTTACAGCATAAAGACCACTCTTATTAGATGAGCTAATGATAAATTGATGTCTTTCATACATCGCTGTTAAATACTCTAAATCACTAGAAATTAGATCAAAAGTGAAATCACTTGAAGCAAGATATTCCTCACCATCAAGGCTATAATATAAATCGAGTATAGCTGAATCGTTTTCTTGTAAAACAAGTGTTGAAACTATATCATTACCATTTTTAAAGTAGAATGAATATTCGCTATAATTGATATCATCATCTAAAATATTGACACTTACTGTTCTTGTTTGAACAAGTGTATTAACACCATCGATTAATTCATAAAGTTCAACTGTAAAACTATATGTACCAGATACACCTTTATCAGTAATTACTATCATATCATCAATCATATCATCAATCACTACAGGAGTCGTATTTGAAGATGAGAGATAAACATTTAAATTTTCATCAATATTATTTAGTTGAATGCTATATGGACTTTGTAAAGGAGATTCAACACTTTCAAATAAGACAAATGTTGTTAAGCTAACCGAATCACCTAAAGAAAGTGTAACTGAACTAATGTATTCATTGTCATTCTTTAAAATAATCTCTGGAAGAGGTTTGTCATTAACATGAACAGTTAAAACAAGCACTTCTTTTAATTCACCCAAATATGATATTTTGGCCATAAATGTATAAGTACCAGGAATTATACCTTTGATTGTACCAGCATTAACAGGTTCACCAATACCTTCCATTGGAGTAAATGATAAAGCATTTTGATTGTTTGTTGTAAATTCAATAGCATAACGTTCATCAAATGATAATCCATTAACAACAACCATGATTGATTCATCAACATTATATTCTAATTCCAAATAAGATCCTAATTCATAGCCATCACTACCGATAAATTGATAAACATTATCATCATCATATCCACCATCAACAACTTCAACAGGTAAATCATAGCTAATGAGATTATTGCCTTCTTCATCAACTATAAAAACGACAATAGTACCACGTCCCATACCAGTTGAACTTAATGATGTAACAGTGAATGATGTTGAAGCTTTGCCTTCTAAAATGACTTTTTCAACATTTAACAAATCATATGAATAAGATAATTCAAATTGATAAGGTTCAACAATCAATGCTTGTTCATCGCCATATGATAGATAAACATCAATGGTTGCAGAAGAATTATTAGCTACTGTAAGTGTATTAATTTCTACATTATCTTGTTTTAAAATAATACCTAAAGTTGGTTCATCACCTACATGGGCGCTTAAAACAATCGTATCTTTTAAATCGCCTAAATAGTAGATTTTTGCAAGTAGTGTATAAGTACCAGCTTTTGAACCAAATATTGTACCAGAAGTAATTGGTGATACAGCATCATTTGATAAAGCAAAATGCAAGCCTTCTTCATTACTTGATTCGAATCGTATTTCATAGCGTTCATCAAATGAAATCATGTTTTGGCCATCTTCAGCAATAACTTCGATGTATTGTGATTCATGATATTCTAATTCTACTACCGTATCAATTACATCTTGTTGGTCATTGACAAAGTGATATTTCATTTCTTGGTTATATCCCACATCCACAATTTCAACACGAAGTGAACGAGTATCTAAAACATTATCTTCTAAATCTAATAATTCAATTGTAACATAACCAGTACCAACAGATGATACACTCAATGGTTCAATAATGAATGACGAAGATAAACCATCTCCCAGTTCAACTTTGTTTACAGTAAAGTGACTAGCGTCTGTTGTAACATTAAATTTATAATTTTGATCAATTAATGATTCATCACCATTGATTGCATAATATACATCTACTGACTCTGTTGTATTATTAACAACATCTATAGATTCTATATTTTCATCATTATGTTTTAAAACAATAGCTGGAGCACTAACGTAAATTGGAATTTCAAGACCACCTACTGTTTCATCACCTAACTTAACATCAATTGATAAAACATATTCTCCTGCCATTAAGGCTTCAACATTAAATTGATTTGTGCCTTCATCTGATTCCACATTTTCAACTAACAAACCAGAATCTGGCATCAATGTATAATTACTAAAATCAAAATCAGAAACAGGGATTTGGCTTCCACTAATATATCCTCTAACATAAAATGTGTAGATAGAATCACCGATAGTTAAGTATATATCTTGAATGATACCACTACCAATTTCTGCTGCCCATTCATATTGGATATTTTCAACTGTTAAAGTAACTGGAATAGTAATAACTTCATTGAAATTTTTATATAATACTAAATCAAAATTACAACTGCCTTTATTTTCATTTGATGTAACATAGAATCCTTGATTAGGTTCACCAGATGCAACATTTGCAGCAGTAAGTTCAACTAGATTAGGATTATCAATATTTTCAATTTGGAAATTATATGGTTTTGTCACCTCAACAGCATTACCATCAATTACCAATAAAACATCAAATAATTCAGTATAATCTGGTTGAATAGAAATATTTGTTGTTTGAACATCATTTTGAATAACAACTAAACTAAGTTCTGGTAATGCATTAACAGATACATCAAAATAGAAATCAGCAAATTGTTCATCTTCTTGAACATAAACCAATATTTCAAAAGTACCACTTTCTGAATCACTAGGAGACGAAACATAAATTTTATTAGTATCAGAAGTAAAATATGCTGTCAAATAATCTAAGCTGCTTTCTACTGAAACATTGAAAGCTGCGGGTAATTCATAATATTCTTCAGCAACTTTAATTATAACATCAAGATATTTACTTTCATCAAAAACTTCCATTTGAAGACTGCTAATTTCATTATCACCATCTTTTATAACAAACGTTAAATCATTGATAATATTTAAAGAATAATATGAAGAAATAATATCATCATATTCAACTTTCATCATCAAAGATTGTTGACCAGGAAGTACACCAACAAGTGAGAAGTGATCAGAATTAAGACTAATTTCATTTCTTCCATACATGTAACTAATAGTACCACCTGCTCGAACAATCTCATCATAATTAACAACATAGAAATCATTATTAAATAATTCAGAATATGAAATTTCGTATGATGATTCTTGTTCAATTACCATTTCATCAAATGATAATTCAATATCAGGACGATTAGTTGATGTTACTTCCATATCCCAACTATTTGAGAAAGTGCTAGCTACAGTTGGTTCTTCAATTTGATTAGATTCATAATATGATTCTAAAGCAGTATCTGTAAAACTACCATTTAAAGTATATTCACCACTAGTACTTATATTGCCAAGTGATGTTGTTGATTGTGTGCTTTTATTGGTTGCTGTCCAATAAACACTTAAATTTTCATATGAATCAAATTCAGGAGTAAATGGATAAAAACTTAAATTATTAACTTCATCTAGTGGAACGCTTATTGAATCATATTCTTCACTTTCTGAATCAAATAATGCAATATTATCTCTAGAATATACTAAAACATTGAACAAACGCGTACCAACTTCTGCATCAGGTCCTTCATTAGATTTAACGTGAAAATCTAGTATTAATTCATATATACCTGGATTATTGAAATAAATAACTAAATCATCATCAGGATTACGATCAGCTACATAATCATTATTTCCACCTTGATCTTGCTTAATAGTAACATATCCAACATTTGACTGCATTACCGTAGTACCATTAACTAATTGTAAGAAATTAGATTTAAAAACATAACTATTAGTCAAATCATATGGTAAAGCTACTGATTCAACAAATTCAACTTGTTCTTCTAAATCTACTTGATAATAATCTAATGGTTGATCTTCACCAGTATTAACAGCAATTTGTAAGTCAAAATAATTAGGTAAATCGCCATCATAAACATGGAAATAAATTATCGTTTCTTCATAACCAGAATTATCAAGTTGTGATTTACAATTGATTGTTAAAGAATACAAACCTTCTTCATCAGCTGTGATAGTGACTTTTGGCAAACGATAATTACTATTCATATAAAGAGTAGTATTATCTTTACCATATTCAGAAAGATTATCTTCAAAATGGAATGTCGTGCCACTAGTATTTGAATCGAATTGATTTATATAGTAAGATCTTCCATCCCAAGAATCAAATGTATAGCTAATACCTTCACCAGATAATTCTAAATCATAAACGCCCTTTGGCAATGCTCCATCCATATACCAACCATCAAATGCGGTTTCAATATAGAAAGTAATACTTTGATTAAGAGGAATTTGTACAAATTGATTAGCTGGAAACGCATAGTTAAATTGTCCATCACCACGAATTAAATCAACATATGTTGTGATATAATTACCTTCTTGATTTGATGATAGTGCACCATTATTAACATCGTATGCTTCACTTGGAATGTTTGAATCATAATTTTTTGATGTTTTTATTTCGCCATATGATTCATCAGTTTCAAAAGCTTCATAAGGAATAACATCTGCATTAATTTTGACATTTAATATTAATAGGGCAAAAAATCCCAAAGTTAACACTAAAAGCAAAATCAGGAATTTTTGTGTTCTTTTCATATTATCACCCTATTTATTACTATTATTAATATCTTTAACATGAATATCCAATTGATTGAATGGAATTTCAATATTATTATCAGCAAATGCATTCCATACGATTTCATTGAAATCAAAATAAGCTGTCCAGTAGTCTTCAACATTTACCCAGAACATTACTTTGAAATCAACACTTGATGAAGAATGAGCTGACATAAAGACTCTGATTGGTTGTGTTTTTAAAGTATATTGATATTCATTAGCTGCTTTAAATAAAGCTTCTTTAACTTTCTTCATGTCTGATGAATAACTAACACTATAAACAAAATCAATTCTTCTTGTTGGATTAGCTGTAAAGTTTGTAATACTACCACTTACTACTTGGCTATTTGGCATAACGATACGTTTGTTATCAAATGTTTTAAGTTCAGTTGTAAGAATAGAAATCTTTTTAATAACACCTTCAGTAGAACCAATTAATACATGATCACCTTTCTTGAAAGGTTTAATACAAACAATGACAATACCATTTGCGATATTGGCAAGTGAATCTTTTAATGCTAAACCAACAGCTAGAGCTACTGATGAGAATGCAACTAAGAATGAATTTCCATCAATACCTAAAACTCTTGCACAAGCAAAGATTAAAACGATCCATAAAACGATACGTAATAAAGCAACAACAAAGCTTCCTGAAGCATTGTCAATCTTTGTACCGTATATTATTTTCATTAATAATTTGGATAATAACTTTATTAATATACCACCAATAATTAAGATGGCAATACATACAACGATATTTAACCAATAATTAACAAAAAAATTAGAAAAGTTTTTCATTAAATCATTAAAACTCATAAAAATCTCCTTTATAAACAACATATTATATCATAGAAATAAAAAAAATGTTCACAATTTAATATAAATAAAATAGTGAATCACTTTCATAAAGTTTTTTTCTTGATGTAATATTAGAATTTTGGGTTATACAACACTTCGTATGATTATAGTATAACTTTTAAGTCAATATAAATAATAAAAAAAGACTGATGCATAGCATCAATCATTATTCTTTCAATGTGTGTGTTAGACGAAAATTCACTTTTAAAGGTTTTACTGTACAAAAAACATTTCTGACAAAAAGTCTCATATAGAAAATAAACAAATAGACACTAGGTCCAAGATGTTACTCTCTTTGACTCTATAACGTTTTTTGTACTTTTTATATGATTGTGGAATTTTATAATGTTTTTTGTGAAAAAAACTAATACTAATATCTTATTCCACAAAAAGTAAAAAAAATTTAATTCAACACGCTCTTCACTATAGACTTGTTTTATGTTTTAACAACATCTATAAATCCAATTACATATACATATAATTCTTGATTGATAATGTTAAGTAAAAAGATACATATTTCGATGAAATATTAAATGCCTTTTTTGGTACATTTTATTTCATCGATTTTGGTTACTATTATTTTATCATTATCATTTATTCATTATAACCCCATATAACTGGTCTACCATAATTCCAATTATTTGGCCATTGAGATGGTTCTGAAATTGCTTTACAATAAATATATACAATTAAACAATTTAAAAATGCACTATTACCCATTTGTTCAACGTTTCCAGGTATTATAATCTTTTTCAAATTATTACAATTATAAAACGCATAATCACCTATACTTGTAACACTATTTTGGATGTCTATACTTGTTAGTGAACCACAATTATAGAATGCTCCATATTGTATATATTCACAATCTGTTATAATTACTTCTTTTAATGAAGATGGAATATAATATGTACTTGATGTGCTTGATCCATAATAATACTGTGTAGTAGCTATTCCACCTGTATAACTACTTGTTCCAAAGATATACCCAAATGGATATTGATATGTATCAGTTGATGTATATCTCTTATTTCCTACAAATGGTAATGTAATGGATTGTAATGAACTGCATCCAGAGAATGCATTACTTCCAATACTTGTAACACTATTTGGTATTTCGATACTTGTTAATGAGCTACATCCAGAGAATGCATAGTTTCCTATACTAGTAACACTATTTGGAATTTCGATATTCGTTAATGAACTACATTTAGAAAAGGCCTCTTGACCAATACTTACAATACTGTTTGGCATTTCCACATTTGTTAACGAACTACATCCATAGAATGCACTATTTCCTATACTTGTGACACTATCTGGAATAATTGTATTACAACAGCCTACTTTTAATACATTTGTGTTAGTTTCAATAATAGCATTACAATTATCCCTACTGTCATATATTGGGTTGTCTTTATCAACTATTATACTTGTTAATGAACTACAATCAATAAATGCCCATTTATCAATTTTTGTAACACTATTTGGTATTATGATACTTGTTAATGACTTACAATTATAGAATGCAAACTGTCCTATACTTTTAACACTATTTGGTATTACAATACTTGTTAATGACTTACAATTATAGAATGTATCCTCTCCTATACTTGTTACACCATTTGGTATTACAATACTTGTTAATGAACTACATTCTGAAAATGCATTATTACCTATACTTTTGACACTATTTGGTATTTCTATACTTGTTAGTGAACTACAATTAGAGAATGCATATTCTCCTATACTTGTTACACTATTTGGTATTTCGATACTTGTTAGTGAACTACATCTAGAAAATGCTCTACTTCCTATACTTTTGACACTATTTGGTATTTCGATGCTTGTTAATGAACTGCAATTATAGAATGCATAACCTCCTATACTTGTGACACTATTTGGTATTTCAATACTCGTTAAATTACTACATCCAGAGAATGCTTGATATCCTAAAGATTTAATAATTAAACCATTTAACTCTTCTTCAAAATTAAATGTTGTAATATTTATATTTGTTTTTGCAATATTAAATGAATATACATATAAATCATTTGACAAAACATACGAATAATTATCATTTGATATATATTCTAATATATAAATATCACTATTATATTCTACTGTATTGAATAAATAGCCATTATTGCTTCCAATAATTATATTATTCCAATCAAGTTCAGTCCCATTATAAAAAGTATTTTGTAACGACCCACAATAAGAGAATGCATATTCTCCTATACTTGTGACACTATTTGGTATTTCAATACATGTTAATGAACTACAATTTCTAAATGCAGATTGTCCTATACTTATTACACTATTTGGAATTTCTATACTTGTTAATGCGCTGCATCCAAAGAATGCACTATTGCCTATACTTGAAACGCTGTTAGGCATGTCAATGTTTTTTATCAATTTGCATCCATGGAATGCACTTTCTCCTATACTTGTGACATTATCTGGAATAATTGTATTACAACAGCCTACTTTTAATACATTTGTGTTAGTTTCAATAATAGCATTACAATTATCTCTACTATCATATATTGGATTATCTTTATCAACTATTATACTCGTTAATGAACTGCATCCATTAAACGCTCCAATTCCTATACTTGTGGCACTATTTGGTATTTCTATACTTGTTAATGAACTACATCCAGAGAATGCGCTTTCTCCTATACTTGTGACACTATTTGGAATTTCTATATTTGTTAATGAATCGCAATTAGAAAATGCACCATATGGAATGTACTCACAGTCAGATAAAATTACTTCATTTAATATTTCAGGGATATAATATGTTGTTGAAGTAGAATTCACTATACTAGAACCAAAATATTTTTGTATAGTGTCTTTTCCGCCTGTATAACTACTTGTTCCAAAAATATAACCAAATGGATATTGATATGTATCAGTTGATATATGTCTTCTATCTCCTACAAATGGCAATGTAATAGATTGTAATAAACTACATCCATTAGAATGCATCCAATCTCCTATACTTGTGACACTATTTGGTATTTCGATACTTGTTAATGAACTACAATTAGAGAATGCACTAACCACCTATACTTGTGACACTATTTGGTATTTCGATACTTGTTAATGAACTACAATTATAGAATGCACCATACTGTATATATTCACAATCTGTTATGATTACCTCTTTTAATGTTATTGGAATGTAATATGTGCTTGATGTAGTACTTGGTGTACTTGATCCATAATAATACTGTGTAGTAGCTATTCCATATGTATAACTACTAGTTCCAAAGATATACCCAAATGGATATTGATATGGATCAGTTGATGTGTGTCTCCTATCTCCTACAAATGGTAATGTTATAGATTGTAATGAACTACAATAATAGAATGCATATTCTCCTATACTAGTGACACTATTTGGTATTTCGATACTTTTTAATGAATAACAATACTGGAATGCATAATTTCCTATACTTGTGACACTATTTGGTATTGTAATACTTGTTAAACCACTACAACGATAGAATGCTCTATTTCCTATACTTGTGACACTATCTGGGATTGTAATACTTCTTAATGAACTACAATCATAGAATGCCTCAGTGCCTATACTTGTCACACTATTTGGTATTTCGATACTTGTTAATGAACTACATCCAGAGAATGCTTGATATCCTATACCTGTAACACCATAATGTAATCCAACAAATTTAAGATTTCGACATGAACTTAAAAACATACTTTGTTTTACATCACCACTAGTTATAATCAATGATTTCAATGGAGGAGTATATGAATTAGTAATACAGACCACAGCAATAGCAGGTACTGTTGCATATTCTATAGGACACTGCCAAAATGATAAATCTCCTATGTTTGTAACACTATCTGGAATAGTAATACTTGTTAATGAACTACAATAGAATGCACAAATTCCTATACTTGTGACACCACTTGGTATTACTATACTTGTTAATGAACTACAATTAGAGAATGCATAACCTCCTATACTTGTGACACTATTTGGGATTGTGATACTTGTTAGTGAACTACAATGAGAGAATGTGCCATCACCTATACTTGTAACTCCATTTCCGATTCTAACATATTGCAAATTCTCTAGATAACTAAAAGTATAGTCCTCAATAGAATTAACACTATCACCAATCGTAATGCTTGTTAATGACTTACAGTATTCAAAATCCTTCTTTAATAAAGTAGACCCACTAGTAATATTTAAATATCTAATTGTTGATTTAGTTAAACTACTACAAACATTGGCGGGAATAGTTGCCGATACTATTGGACAACCTACCAAAATATTCCATGCTACAGATGATGTACTACTTGGAATTGATATACTTGTCAATGAACTACAGTTTTTAAATGCATATTCTTGAATTGTTGTCACACTATTTGGTATTGATACATTAGTTAATTTTTCACAATCCAAAAATGCATAACTTCCTATGCATAAGACACCATATGGTAGCACGATACTTGATAAACTAGATGAGGCAAATGCATATGAATAAATAAATTTAGTATTTTGATTTATTGAAAATGAAGACAGATTTTTAAATTTTGTTTTCATTAAAATCAAAAATGGATTACTACTACTTCCTAAATAATAAAAATTTTTATCTTCATAATAGTTTAACCTATTACAATTTTTAAATACCTCATATCCTAAATAAAGAATGCTAGTTGGTATTTCAACACTTGTTAATAAACTACATCCAGAGAATGCATAGTCTCCTATACTTGTTACACTATTTGGGATTTCGATACTTTTCAATAAACTACAATTATAGAATGTACTTTTTCCTATGGTTGTAATGCTATTTGGTATTTCTATACTTGTTAATGAACTACATTCATAGAATGCAGATTCTCCTATACTTGTGACACTATTTGGGATTTTAATACTTGCCAATGAACTACAATGGGAGAATGCACCAATTCCTATACTTGTGACACTAGTTGGTATTTCAATTCTTGTTAATGAACTACATCCATAGAATGCACCGCTTCCTATACTTGTGACACTATTACCAATTTTAACATACGATAATTTTTCACAATGTCTAAATGCATAATCTCCGATAGTTACAACAGTATCAGGTATTACTAATTTAGAAAAATTACACCCCTTATTTGTACTACTATAATAAAATGCATTTGATTTTATACTTGTTACAATTTTATTATCATAATTATCTAATATTATTAACTCATCAATCGATGAAACATTTATTCCAGTAATGGTAACTGTATCATTAATTATTTCATATTTAACATCACATTTCCATATTGCTTCAATTGTTAGATCATTTGCTGGCATCTTTTCTGGAATAAGTTCGCTCCAACCATTAAATGTATATCCAGCATATTTTGGAGTATTTACATTAATATTACTATTAAAATCTTTCTCAATAATAAGATCATTTTTACCATAATAATATTTCAATGTTAATGTATATTTATTCGAAGTCCATTGTGCTTCGATTGTTTTATTTTCTGCTGGCATTAATTCGGGAATTGGACTACTCCAACCTTTAAAAGAATAGCCAGTTTTTGATGGGGTATTTACTGTAATCTTAGTATTATAATCTTGCTTAATAACTATATCTGATTGCCCATTATTTAATTTCAATCTCAACGTATATTGATTTATAGACCATTTTGCAATTAAATTTATATCATTATTTACTCGATCAATATTAAAACGCCATACATCATCATCAATGTACCAGCCAACAAAAGTATACCCTTCTCTAACCGGATCTAAAGGTTTTGATATCAAATTATCTTTAGTAATTATTTGATTTTCAACAACTGTTCCTCCATTTGAATCAAAAGAAACATTGACATATTTCTCATTACTATTTTTATTACATCCGCATCCAGATAGAAATATTAAAACAACAATAATAAATAAAAGTTCAATTCTTTTCATATTATTTTCCTCATACAAAAAATTGGACCTAGATATTTTTTACCTAGATCCAATGGATATAACATATTTTTAAATACTATTACCTCTCAACCGACTTTTTCGAGAGAGAGCAAGGCGTATATTTCTAAATTTATTAATATTTTACCATATATCCTTTTTTATTTCAAAACATTTAGTAATTGGTTTGTATCGCCCTCAAATTTGATTTAATTAATTCTAATTCAACTATTAAATCAATATTATCATCTAAACCATTTATTATCAACAAAAAAAAGAACAAAATCATTATAATTTAACAACGATAAATAACAAAAGAATCATCAAAATCTTGAATTCTGGTGAATATTTTCTATTTGTTCTAGGCATAAGAAAAGCACCCCTTTCTTGGTTATATTATACACCTTTTTTAGGTGTCCAAGATTTGGGGTGCATTTCAAAACGCTGTGCTTTTTTTGTTTCGTTCCGTTGTCAGCAGTTTCGTTCCAGTGTTAAGGGGTTCGTTCCGCAGTCAAATCCAAATATGAAAAAAAAGCCCTGAAATCACCTCGTTTTGAGATGAAATCAGAGCCTTGAAATTACGCGGAAAGGAAAATATCCCCTATTTGCGGTAAAGAAAAACGGCTGACATTTTGTATCAACCGTGTTCTTATCATATGGTGATCGATACGAGATTCGAA
>DBWT01000009.1:21835-22345 GCA_002309035.1 Caryophanales bacterium UBA1231
TGAATGCATGCGTGAAAGGCATGTGAGTTAAGCCACTTCTCCAATCGACCATAACGCATATATTATACTCTTTTTTTCTTGCTCTTGCAAATTATATGCATTATAACCATTTCTATAATAGTTTATTTTCTAAAATATCAGCAATCAATTGCTTGTTAAATACCCCATTTTTAATCATAATGATTTCATCTTTATATGGTTCATATTGATTATTGGAATTTGGATCTTTAACATAAGGTGTTTCTAAGATTTTAGGAATATCAATAAAACGTTCATCATTAACAAATCGCATCAAAGTATCAAAACCGATATTGCCTAAACCGATGTTTTCATGGCGATCTTTATGTGATGCTAAAGGATTCTTAGAATCATTTAGATGAATAACTTTGATATTTGGAATTCCAATGATTTTATCTAATTCTAGAATTACTTCATCATAGTGATTAACAATATCATAACCAGCATCAAAGATATGACAAGTATCTAAGCATACTTTAACTCTATCGCTAT
>DBWT01000009.1:22419-26332 GCA_002309035.1 Caryophanales bacterium UBA1231
TTGATGGTTGCGGCTAAAATCTTTTTTATACCTTCTGCAATTCTTTGGATACCATATTCATAACCCATACCGACATGAGCTCCAGGGTGTAAGACCATGTATTTCATTCCACAACTATAGCATAGTCTTACTTCATTGGTAATAAATTCAACCGCATAATTCCATTTATCATCATCATTTTGAGCTAAGTTAACAATATATGGAGCATGGACAATAACATCTTGAATATCGATATTTAATCTTTGAAGTTCTTGTTTCATTTCCTTACTATGCATTAAAGAAAATGGTTTACGAAAAGTATTTTGAGGAGCCCCAAGATAAACCATAAAGCAATTAGCACCCATGATTTCAGCTTGTTTGGCTGAAGACAAAAGCATCAATTCGCCATTATTGCTAACGTGACATCCGATTTTCATTGCGACTCTTCTTTCTATATATTTCAGCAATTCTTTCTTTGTTCATCTTTTTGATTTCTTTATTAATCTTTTCCATTCTCTTCTTTTTATATCCTGGTTTAATTTTTTTTGGAAGTGGATGTTTAATGTGAACTGCTTCGATTTCAGATTTACGTTTATTATTAACAGGCTTTTTATTTAGCTTTGTTGGAACAAGTTCTTCACCTTGGATCTTCACAAACTTAATAATTAAGCCTTTTTTTCTTAGTTCTTCAACATATGCTTCATCATCATAATCATAAAGGGTAAAAGCATATCCTGTTTGATTATATCTTGCGGTTCTACCAGTTCGGTGAATATAAAATTCAACATCTTTTGGTAAATCAAAATTGATAACGTGTGTTACCCCTTCAATATCGATACCACGTGATGCGATATCTGATGCGATAACATATTGATATTTGTTTTCACTGATTCTTTTTAGTGTTTGCTTACGATCTCTTGCTTCTAAGTCACCATGAAGAATACCAGGTTTAATGTTGTGATCAGCAAGAAAACTACTAAGAGCTTTAACATTTTCTTTTTGATTGACAAAGATTAAACATAGATATGGATTAATAACATTAATCAATGAAATTAATACTTCTTTTTTATCCTTGGCTTTAACAGGAATAAACAAGTGTTCAATTGCTTTTTTTGTTAAGTTTTCTTCAGCAATAATAATATCTTCAACTTGACCTAAATATTTATTGATGAAGACTTTTAATTGTTTAGAAAAAGTTGCTGAAAATAACCAAAAGCGTGGACTATTGTTAAGAATTGAAAGGAGAGCATCTACTTCTTCCACAGCTTTTTCATCTAGTACCATATCAGCTTCATCGATAACCATATCAGCAGCCAAATAGATTTTTAAAGCATTTTTAGAAACTGCCAAATCATAGATCCTACCTATTGTGCCGATAACAATTTGTGGTTGTGATGATTCAAGTCTTTTAACTTCATTTAAAGCATCATTACCGCCTGTATAAAGTCTAGCATCGATATCTGTTCCTTTAATCATCTTTTGACAAACATTATAAAGTTGTAAAGCAAGTTCTCTTGTTGGGCTAATAATTACAACTTGAACTTCTTTTTTATCGATATCTAATTTATTTAAAAGAGGTACTAAAAATGCATGTGTTTTACCACTTCCTGTTGCACTTTGACAAACAATATTAGAAGCTTTATTCTTTTTTAGTTTTAAATACACTTCTTCTTGAACTTGTGTGAGCGTCATAAAGTTTTGTTCTTTTAAGTTTTCTTGAATAAAAGGTTTTAAATCTAATTCACTAAATTTCATCTTTGACCTCCTCCCCGTATAAAGTACCATTAAGATTCTTTAAGATTTTGACTTTTCGTACTTCGTTTTCTAAGTTTTCTTTGGAATTAATGAAAACATCAAGATAATCACTAGTATGACCATACCAATTGTTGTTCTTTTTTTGTTCAAATAGAACTTCTTTAATGTCTCCAATACTATTATCTAAATATTCGTTTTTAAGTTCATTTGATAATTTAATTAAAAGATTTGCTCTTTTTTTAATAATGCTTGGGTCTAAATGATTATCCATATTAAAAGCTACCGTATTAGGGCGTTTTGAATATGGGAAAATATGGCATTCATAAAAACCAATCTTTTTAATATTATCGTATGTTGTTTGAAATTCTTCTTCCGTTTCACCCACAAATCCCGCAAGACAGTCTGTTGTGATCGATACTGTAGGAAAAAGTGATCTTATTTTTCTGATTGTTGCGAAGTATTCCTGCATGTTGTATTTACGATTCATTCTCTTAAGTGTCTCATCACAACCAGATTGTAGAGGGATATGAAAATGCATAGCCATTCTTGATGAATACTTCTTAATAGTTTGAAGTAATTTATCGCTTACTTCCATTAATTCAATGGATGATAAACGCAAACGATATAAGTTAGGTACTTCAATCATAATCTTTTCAATTAAACTTGCTAAATCAATATTTCCTAAGTCTTGACCATAAGTTCCTGTGTTAATACCAGTTAAAACAATTTCCTTAACGCCTTCATTAACTAAAACTTTTATCTCGCTAATGACATTTTCAGGTCTTCTTGATTTGATTGGACCGCGTGAATATGGAATGGCACAGTAAGTACAAAAGTTTTCACAACCATCTTGAATTTTAATAAATCCTCTTGTGTGAAGTGAAAGACGTGAAAGCTTTAATTCTTCAAATGTTTGGTATTCTGTTGATGGAACAACAGTACAAATTTGTTTTTTGAACATTTGATATTGTTCTACAAGTTCAGCAATATTTTTACGATTGTTAGTACCAATAACAATATCTACACCTTCGATACTCAAAGCTTCTTTTGCTTCTAATTGGCTATAGCACCCCATAACAACAGTGATAGCATGAGGGTTTTCACGAATTAAACTTCTAATCATTTTACGTGATTTAGCATCGCTTGTTTGTGTTACTGTACAAGTATTGATGATTTGTAAATCTGGATTTTTATCAACTAATTCATAACCACGATTGATTAAATCAAAAGAAACTGCTTCTGATTCATATATGTTAACTTTGCATCCAAGTGTTGTAATCTTAAACTTCATCATTATCACCAAATTCACTTAAGTAAGAAATCACACTCATAATATATACAGGTGCAACCTCAGTTCTTAAAATTCTTTTGCCTAAACTAAGAGGTATAAAACCATTATCGATGAGCTTTTGTTCTTCCTTAGGGCTAATACCTGCTTCAGGGCCAATCACAACTAATACTTTTTTATGTGGTTTAATATGACCTTTTAAATTGTTTTCTTCACTCGATACTTTAGTGGATGCGATAAAAGTAGTATCATATTGATCTTTGATTTTAATTAATTCATCAATTGTTAATGGTAAATGAATATCCATAATCTTTGTTCTTTGTGATTGCTCTGATGCTTCTTTAGCAATCTTTCTAAGTCGTTCTGTTTGCTTTTCAATATTATCATTCATCTTGACTAAACTTTTTTCCATGATGATTGGATAATATGAGCAAGCACCAAGTTGAGTTAATTTTTGAATAACTTCTTCTCTTTTTTCTCTTGTTGTTAACCCATGTGCAATATCAACTTGAATAATAAGTTCATTTGTATCAACGATTGTTTCAAGTATGGTTGAAATGACAACATCACCAATTTGTGTTATTTGACTAAGATAACTTACACCATCAGTCACACAAATGATTTTATCACCAATCTTCATCCGCATGACATTCTTAATATGATGAACATCGCTACCTTCAATTGTTATTATGTTATTGTTTAAGTCAATATTTTTTTGATTAATAAAATATCTTTGCATATTATTTGCCTCTAAACATTCATTTATATTTTACCATAAAGTACGATTTTTATCAAAAGAAAACATTGCGTTAATAAAAATCCGCGTCTAAAAGGCGCGGTTTTTCTGCTCGCCTATAAGGCTTAATATTGGCGGCCCCATTTATAGGGCCT
>DBWT01000068.1 GCA_002309035.1 Caryophanales bacterium UBA1231
GAAGAAATATCTTTATCAATTGATCCTGATTTAATCCAAATCATGCATCGTGAATATACTACAAACATTTATAATGATGCTTACATTGATAAGAACAACAATGTAGTATTTGCTGGTGCAACATGGGAAGTTGATGTATGCCAACTTGTAGAAGGAAGTAGCTTAGATGAAAAGGGTTATTTAATTACTAAAGAAGGTAAAAAATATGATTTAAGCGATCTTGATGTTATTGCTACTGTAGAAATGAAGGATATTGACATATCTGACAATCTAGAAGAAGGTAATATTACTGGTCAAATCATTCAAATGGTTTGGATTGGTGACCATTATCAACTTGTAGTAAGAACTGAAGATGAAGAAGATTTTGTGCTTGAAACTGAATACACTTGGAATGAATTAGATACAGTTAGTGTAATAATTAAAAAAGAAAATATTAAACTTAAATTAAAGGCGGATTTAGCAGATTATGAAATTTAAGAGAAAATATTTATCGATTCCATATGTATTGTTTATGGTCTTGTTTGTAGTTGTGCCAATATTATTTATTGTTTACTATGCATTTACAAACAAGGGTGGTCAATTCTCATTTACTAATTTTGTGAAATTCTTTTCAGATTCCACAAATGTGAATGTTTTGTTAATATCATTTGTGTATGCAATATTAAACACAATTATTTGTTTGCTGATTGGTTATCCTATCGCAATGATTCTTGCTAATAAGAAATATAATAAGAGCTATGTTGTTGTATTATTATTCATTATGCCAATGTGGATTAACTTTATTATTCGTACTAGTGCTACACGTGATGTATTGAATTGGATTGGCCTTTCAACTGGTGCTAATTCAGGTATTACAACAATGATTGGTTTAGTTTATAACTACCTTCCATTTGTGATTTTACCGCTTTATTCAACAATGTTGAAGATGGATAAGTCACAAATAGAGGCTAGCCACGATTTAGGCGCAAATTCATTCCAAACATTCTTTAAGGTTATTATCCCAATGACAATGCCAGGAATTGTGTCTGCAGCCACTATGGTATTTATGCCTACTTTATCATCATATGTAATTTCTGATATTTTATCTGAATATAATGTTGTATTATTTGGTTCATATATTGATTTATATTTCAATCAATCTGATTGGAACTTCGGTTCATTTATGGCATTAATTATGTTGATGCTAATTGGAATTAGTGTATTCTTAACAAGAAAATTCTCTAAGGATGAGACTGGAGGTAGAACATCATTATGGTAAAAAATGAAAAATTAAAAGTTGTTTTAGCTCGTGTTGTTTTATTCTTAGTTTTATTCTTAATGTATTTACCTATCCTTGTTTTGATTATATTCTCATTCACTAAATCTACTGAATTAGGTACTTGGACTGGTTTTTCACTTCAATTATATGAAGATTTATTTGAAAATAAGTCATTAATGAGAGCTATTGGTAATACATTGTTGATTGCACTTGTATCGGCACTTGTATCTACAATCTTAGGTACATTAGGTGCAGTTGGAACATTCTATACTAGAAAAAGAGCAAAGAAGTCAATTGAAACAATGACACAACTTCCTGTAGTTAATGCGGAAATTGTTATGGCATTATCACTTGCTGTTTTATTTAAAGCTGTAAATGCTAGCTATACATTTTTAACTTTGCTTGTTGGTCATGTTGTTTTGACTGTTGCTTTTGTATATTTGAATGTTAAACCAAGACTTGTAAAGATGGATTCAAGCATATATGAGGCTGCACTTGATTTAGGTGCAACTCCTCGTGTTGCTTTATTTAAGATAATTTTGCCTGAGATTTTACCTGGAATTTTCTCTGGATTCTTAATTTCTATTACATTGTCACTTGATGATTTCGTAATTACTCAATATTTAAAAGAACCTTCTTTTGAAACAATTTCTACATACATTCAAAAGATTGTTGTAAAACACCCAATTCCTGCTGAGGTTAGAGCCTTAACTACTTTATTATTCTTAGTAGTGCTTGGAATGGTAATTGCGATTACTATTTATAATAATAAAAAAGCCAATAAACAATTGAGTGCAATGAACGCTAAAATGAGAGGAGTAATAAAATAATGAAGAAATTATTTAGTATTTTATTATTTGTGTTTGCAGTTTTAGTTGTATGTAGTATGAAATTAAATGTGAAAGCAGATGAAAACTTCTCTGGAAGAACTCTTACTATCTATAATGTAGAAGATTATATTTCTAATGGTGAAGATGGATATGTAGATATTATTGCTGACTTTGAAGAATTGTATGGTTGTAAGGTCAATTATTATACATATGACACAAATGAAACTATGTACAATCAATTCAATCTTCAAAAAGAAGGCACTTACGATTTAGTTTGTTCATCTGAATATATGCTACAAAAGATGATTAAAGAAGAATTAGTTGTTCCTCTTGAAAATGTGGCTGCTAATATTCCTAATTATGATAAATATGCAGCTAAAGTATTAAGAGAAAAATTTAAATCAATGGAAGTTAAATATAAAGGAAGTACTGTTAATCTTGACCAATTTGTAGTTGGATATATGTGGGGTACAGTTGGTATTATTTATGATCCATATTGTTCAGATACAATTCAAGAAGATGTTAAAAGCTGGGATGTTTTTTGGAACCCTACTTATAAAGACTTAATTTCTATTAAGAATTCTTTACGTGATGCTTTTATTCCTGGCCTTTTCCATTATTATTCTCAAAGTGATACTTTTCAAACATTAATGAAGGCTTATCAAGAAGACCCAAGTGATGTAAATTGTAAAGCATATAATGCATATTTACAAGATTTGTTTGACTTTAAATTAGATGGTAGTAAAGAATCAGAAGCAGAAAACATGGAAAAGATTGCTCATGTAAAAGAAGAGTTGACTTCTATGAAGAAAAACATCTTTGGTTTTGAAGTAGATTCTGGTAAAAATGATATTATTACTGGTAAGATTAAACTTAATTTAGCTTATTCTGGTGATGCGGTATTTTCTATTGATACTGCTAGAGATGAGGCTGATAAATATTTAGAATTTTACATTCCTGAAGATGGAAGCAATAACTGGTATGATGGATGGGTAATACCTAAAGGTGCTAAAAATGTAGATTTAGCTTATAAGTTTTTAGATTACTTATCAGATCCTGCTAATGCAGCTGATAATATGGATTATATTGGCTATACTCCTTATATTGTTGGTGATGAATTGTTTACACTAACTGGTAAGTGGTATGGTGCCTGCGATTATGATGTTAATGCAGAATATTTAGTTGAAGAAGAAGCATACGTTATCTATAACGATGAATTGTTCTCAATTATAAAAGATAAACCAGCAGATCTTGCAATCTATCC
>DBWT01000085.1:0-3497 GCA_002309035.1 Caryophanales bacterium UBA1231
ATGTTACAAAGGAATTTGAAGCTAATCAAACATTAAAGAAATTACATGAAATTGATCAAACAACTAATCTTAATAACTTTAATAAGTTTGTTGAATCAACTGGTATTTTATTCCGTCATAGTGATGATGAAAATTATAAGATGATTGTAATTCGTATTCATAAATTTGATGAAATATTAAGTTTCTTCGGAAAAGAAAAAACAGAACAAATGCTTAATGTTATAGCTGATGGAATTAGAAAGTTTGGTTTTAATGCAATTAAAGGTAGAATAGACAATAAAGCATTTGCATTATCATTCCAAAGTGATATGCTTGATGAAAAGAAATTTATTAAAGAACTTGATGAATATTTAAAAGAAAACTTTGCTATTTATCAAGTAAAACTATATTATGGTATTTATAATGTAACAGACGTATATGATGCTGTTGAATCAATGATTATACAAACAACATTTGCTATTAAAGAAATTGAAGGTAATGCTATAAAGAATTATGTTTACTGTGATAGTAAATTAAAGAATAGAATTCTTGAAAGTGATAATATTACAAACGAAATGAAAAAAGCACTTGATAATAATGAATTCGAAGTGTTCTTACAACCTGTCTTTGATCTAAAGACTAGAAAGATACTATCTGCAGAAGCTTTAACAAGATGGCATCATCCAAAGCGTGGCTATATTCCACCTACAGAATATATTCCTATTTTTGAAGAAAATGGTTTTATTGTAAATGTTGATATGTTCGTTTGGGAAGGCGTATGTAAGATTATAAGAAATTGGTTAGATAGTGGTATTAACGCAGTACCTATTAGCGTTAACGTAAGTAGAATTGATTTATTTAGTATCGATTTCTATACAGTAATAACTAATTTAGTTGAAAAATATGATATTCCAATCGAATATCTAAGATTAGAAATCACAGAAAGTGCATTCGTTTTAAACGAAAACGAAGTTATTGAGATGGTTGATAAACTTAGATTATATGGATTTAAGATTTTAATGGATGACTTTGGTAGTGGTTATTCTTCACTAAACGTTCTAAAAGATTATCAATTTGATGTTATCAAACTTGACATGCGTTTCTTATCAAATCTTGAAGATAACGAGAAATCAAAGATATTAATTGATTGCATAATCCAAATGGCTAACAGAATTAATATGCTTACACTAACTGAAGGTGTTGAAACAAAAATCCAAGCTGAATTTTTAAATAAAGTAGGCTGTAATAGATTACAAGGATACTTATTTGGTAAACCAATTCCAAGAGCGGAATTATATAGTCGTATTGAAAATGGTGAATTAAAAGTATCTGATAATTGTTTATAAAAAAATAAGGACTGTTTAAACAGTCCTTTTAAAATGTAATAAATATTAATTAGTGATGATGGCAACAGTCACAACCGCAGTCACATTCTTCATCACATTCTTCGCAATCATCACAATCGCATTCGCAGTCTTCATTATATGCACTGAATACTTCTTCTAACATATCCCATTCTTCATCTGTTTCAACTGGGTTTAATTCACCAATGCCATCGCCTTGAGGAATGTATGAAGCAACACCTACTTCTACTTTACCATCTTCATCTTCACTACCATTTTGAGCGAAGAATACATAATCTTTGTTGAAATCATCTGAATGATATGTGAAGATAATATCACATAATACTTCATTTCCTTGTTCATCTTCAAATACTAATTGATCATCGTTTAATACTTTCTTTTCTGTCATTTTTAAAATCCCTTTCTATCTAAATAAGTTTGTAATATGATTGTGGCCGCAAGTTTGTCCACATTCTTTTTTCTTTTTGCTCTACTGATGTCGGCTTCAAGCATTATTGCATCAGCTTGTCTTGTCGTTAATCTCTCATCAATCATAATTACTTCAAGATGAGTCTCACGTTCTAATATTTCTTTGAATTTAAGACAATATTCCCCTTGAGGACCAATCGTGCCATTCATATTTTTTGGTAACCCTAAAACAATTTTTTCAACACCACGTTCACTAATTACTTTTTTTACTTCAACTAGTGCTTGGTCTAAATCTTGTTCATCAATTCTACTTGTACCAATTGGGTTAGCGATAATGCCTAAAGCATCACTTACCGCCATTCCAACAGTACGGTTACCTAAATCTATTCCTAATACACGCATATATTATAAACTTTCTTTAATCATATTTAAAGCATTATCTAATGCTTCATCAAGTTTAGCAACATCACGTCCACCAGCTTGGGCAAAATCAGGACGACCGCCACCACCACCAAGAGTAGTTGTTGCCGCAAGTTTTACAATTGCGCCAGCATTAAGCTTTTGGATTTTGTTTTTACATACAAAAACAATCTTTCCATTTTGGATATTCGCAAAAAGAATAACACTTTCACCTAAATGATCACTTAATCTATCAACTAAATCTTTTAAGTTATCAATTTCTAAATCATTAGTTTTTGCGATTAATACTTTTTTACCATTAATATCTATAACATCTTTAATAAAATCATTCATTGAAACAGTGTTCTTTTCACGTTTTAATTTATTATATTCTTTATCTAATTCTTTTAATGAATTACGCAATAATGCAAGTTCATTTTTCTTTTCAATGATAGATGCATATGATGGACTAATTTTACTTTCTTCAACATTAATATTAGTTAATGTAATACCTTCTTCTTTAGCAGTATTAAATAAATCATTAATTTTTTGTTTTAATTCATTTATTTCATCAAGCGTTGGTGTTAGTTCTTCTTTTACTTTATCTAAAACTTTATCACCAGTTACTGCTGTAATTCTAAAGATACCAGAACCTTTACTTTCGCATGACAAAATAGCTAAAGTTTTAATATCTGATGTATTCTTAACATGTGTTCCACCACAAAGTTCTTTCGAAAAACCAATTGAAACAACACGTACAACATCGCCATATTTTTCACCAAAGACCGCTTGTACACCTAATGTTTTAGCTTTATCTAAAGCCATTTCAACAGTTGATGTTGCTTCATTTTTATTTATTTCATCATTAACTAATTTTTCTATTTGTAATAATTCATCTTCTTTTGGTAAATAGAAATTATTAAAATCAAAACGTAAACCATCTTTAGTAACACTAGAGCCATGTTGAGCAACATGATTACCTAATACTTTACGTAATGCTTCATTTAATAAATGTGTTCCTGAGTGGTTCTTACAAATATCATTTCTTACATCTTTATCAACAACTAATTTTACTTCATCTTCAAGTTTTATTTCAACTGGTGAATCTACTACTACAGCATGTTCACCATTAGGAAGTTTAATGCTGTCAAGAACTTTTAATTCCTTATTCTTAATGAATACTGAACCATTATCACCAATTTGACCACCCATTGTCGCATAGAATGGCGTTTTATCAAATGATAAAATTAATTTACCAGTTCCAAATGAAACAAGTTCACCATCTTTAAAGATACCATTAACATGAGCATTTGATTCTAATTTATCATAACCTAAAAATTCACATGG
>DBWT01000085.1:3603-3950 GCA_002309035.1 Caryophanales bacterium UBA1231
ACTTCACTTGCAGCTTCTTCAGTAAGTTCAATTGGAAAACCAAATGTATCATATAATTTAAAAGCCATTGCACCATCAATTACTTTTAAATTAGGATTTTGTTTAATATAATCATTAAGACGTTTTTCACCATTCTCTAAAGTTTGTAAGAATTTTTCTTCTTCTATTTTTACAACTTTACTTACCATTTCTTTTGTATCTTGTAAATATGGATAGAAATTAGACATATAATCACATACTACATTAACAAGTTTATATAAGAATGGTTCTTTCATTCCTAACATCTTACCATAACGACTAGCACGTCTTAAGATTCTTCTTAAAACATAACCACGACCTTCATTTGA
>DBWT01000085.1:4028-7312 GCA_002309035.1 Caryophanales bacterium UBA1231
GTTAATTCTTCAGTCTTTTTGATATATGGCATGAATAAATCAGATTCGTAATTTGTTTCTACTTCTTGCATAACACAAGCAAGACGTTCTAAACCACAACCAGTATCAATATTCTTACTTGGAAGTTCTTCGTATTCATCACGAGGAATACCAGGTTTTGAATTGAATTGACTGAATACGATATTCCATATTTCAATATAACGATCATTTTCAATATCTTCTTTTAACATCTTAATTCCTAAACCTTTAGGATCATATTTTTCACCACGGTCATAGAATATTTCACTATCTGGTCCACATGGTCCTTCACCAATTTCCCAGAAGTTGCCATCAAGAGGAATGATATGATCTTTTGGTACTCCAAGTTCCATCCATTTATTGATAGAATCATTATCACCAGTATAAACAGTAAAATATAATTTATTTAAATCAAAATCAAACCATTTAGGACTAGTTAATAATTCCATTGCCCAAGTCAATGCTTCATCTCTAAAATAATCACCAATTGAGAAATTACCTAACATTTCAAAAAATGTGTGGTGACGAGCAGTACGACCAACATTATCAATATCGTTAGTACGAATTGATTTTTGGGCATTAGTGATTCTTCTATTTTCAGGGACTTCTCTTCCATCGAAGAATTTCTTTAGTGGTGCAACTCCGGCATTGATCCAAAGAAGTGTTGGATCATTAACAGGAACTAAGGATGCACTAGGGTATACCATATGTCCTTTTTCCTTAAAGAAGTCTAACCACATTTGTCTTATTTCATAACTCATTAATTTTTTCATAAATTAATCGATGCCTCCATTAACATCTATTATTACTGGTATTACGACTGGATCTTTTCTTGTTAGTGACTTAATTTCATAAGTCACTCCATCTTTTAATTTGTTTTTAAGTTCTTCCCAGTCAAATAATTCGT
Source organism: Caryophanales bacterium UBA1231 (assembly GCA_002309035.1). The sequence goes on from DBWT01000085.1 coordinate 4,954, forward strand.
GTGTTTGTAATTCTTTATATATAATATCATAAGCAATTGATGTAATATCTTCGCTTATTTCGTTTTCGAGTTCAGTACCAAAACCAACAGTTTTAATAGTTGGTCCACTTACGATGCGATGATGAACAGAATCGATATCCACAACAACGATGACAGCACCTTCACTAGAGAATGTTTCGCGATCGTGAAGAACAACTTCATTAATATCGCCAACAATTGAACCATCAATTAAAACATCACTTGTTTTAACGCGGTCATAATCGCGTTTCAAAACACCATCATTAAAACCAATCACTTCACCATTATCAATCATAATGATTCTTTCTTCTTTAAAACCAGCATCCATCGCTATCTTCTTTTGCACATATTCATGACGATATTCACCTTCAATTGGTACGATATATTTTGGTTTTAAGATTTGATACATCATCATTAAATCTTCTGAATCAGCATGACTACTCTTTAAAATATGTTTAGGAACATTAATAACTGTACAACCGGCTTTTGATAATTGGTCATTTGTACGAGTCGCAATTCGTTCAGTACCAACTACTGGTGGGGCAATCACGACAACAGTATCGGTTGGTAATATTTTAATCAAACGATCTTGATTAGTCATCATTCTTTGTAACATAAAGAATGGTTCATGACGACTTCCAGCAATAATTACTGCTAAATCATCAAGGTTATTGTTGTTGAACTCATCCATAAAACGTAAGTTAATAAAATTCTCTTGTGGAATCTTTAAATATCCTGTTGCCATACCAACACTTACTATTCTTTGCGTGTTACGACCAATAATCGCAATCTTACGATTATTTTTAACACATAAGTCAACAACTTTTTGGATTCTATTTAAATCATTAGAATACATTGAAAAGATTATTCTTTTAGTTTTAACGAGTGCATCACTTATTGTTTGATTAAACAAGAAGTCATTATTTACTCTTGTTAAATTATTAACACCAAGTGATTCACTAGCAAGCATTAAAACATTACCATTATTAATATTAGTTAAATTTTTAAACCCTGTTTCATATTTATCATCAATTGATGATGAGAAAATGAAATCTGGGGCATAACAAATTACACCATCAGGAGTATCAAGTGCAATACCAAGACTTTCCGGAACAGAATGCGATGTTGCAAAGAAACGAACAACAACATCACCAAATTTTAATTCTTTATCATCATTTATACGATATAAACGAAAATTAGTTTTATCTATTCCTTTTTGTTCTAATTCCCATTCAATATTTGAAATTGTAAAATGGGTTCCAAATACCGGCACTTTTATTCTTTTTAATAGCTCTACTGTTCCACCTGCATGTTCTTCATGGGCATGGGATAAGAATACGCCTTGTATTTTTTCTTCATTTTCAACAAGATATGAAAAATCAGGAATTACACCATCAACACCATATAAATCAAAACTTGGATATTTAAGACCACAATCAAGAACAAATATCATATTATCAACTTCAACGATATACATATTCTTTCCGTTTTCGCCGAGTCCACCAAGCGCAAAAAACTTTATATTTGCCATAATTTTTTTCCTTTAACTTAACACATAATTTTACCATAATATCGATATTTTTTCAATATCATATTTTTATAATAAAAAATGGAAGCTTTTATTTGCTTCCATTTATAAACTAATTATGCGACTACTTCTTCAGTATTATTTTCGTCTTCTTTATTTTCTACTTTTTCTTCTTCCTTTGGTTCTTTATCTTCTTCAGCTTTTTCTTCTTTTTCTTTATTTTCTTCATTACCATTTAATTCCATAAAAGGTTTTGAAACTAAGAAGTAACAGATAATGAATAAAATATCAACTAAAGATAAATCACCTATTGCGGCGGCAACTCCACCTATTGGAAATACTAATAGAATAATTAATAAAGCAACAAGTGAAATAATTGCAAGATTCGCAATTTTTTTAATTTTTGAATTATTCATGATTAAGAAAATTATTCCAAGTGTAGCACTTGCAAGTGCTGCAATAAGGATAAGAATCAATATAATCCAGTTTGTGATTGTTAGAGCATTTGATGCTTGAATAACAATAATTAAATAATAAACAAAACTAAATAGTGGGAATGCGGCAACTAAAATGCAGCCCTTAACTAAATCTAGATTTTTGTTTGCCAAATTAAGAATTGAGAAAACAAAAACTAAAACATAAGCTATACCAAATAGTAAGCCAAATATACCGATAACTAAGGCATTTCCTCCAAGTGAAAGAAAAGCTAAAGAATATAAAATCATTATTGCGCCTAAAACTAAAGCAACAAGTGAAGTATTATTTGTAATTTTTTTCATTTTTTTCCTCCTACTTTTCTTATTATACAACTTT
>DBWT01000085.1:7358-8912 GCA_002309035.1 Caryophanales bacterium UBA1231
TTTTCTTCTTTTTTCTTTGATAAGATATTTATTACAAAGAATGAAATAATAAGTAAAACAAAAGAAAGACCTAATATAAGATAAATATTAGTAATAAATCCACCAATTAAGAAGCCAATAAAACTAATTCCTGCAACAATCAAGCAATATGGCAATTGGGCATTAACATGCATTACGTGATCACATTTAGATCCAGTTGAAGCTAAAATTGTGGTATCAGATATTAATGATATGTGATCACCACAAACAGAACCCGATAATACAGCCGCAATACCAATTAATACTAAGCTTTCATTACCAGAAAGAATTGATATAACAAGAGGAATTAGAATTGAGAATGTTCCCCAACTTGTTCCCGTTGCATAAGCAAGCCCTAAAGCAAATAAGAAGAATATTGCTGGAATCAAGGCAAGTGGCATACCACTACGTGATACAATGTTATCCACAAATACATTGATGCCTAAATTTTGACAAACACAATTTAGTGTCCAAGCTAAAACTAATATCATAATGGCAGGAGCCATTGATCTAAACCCTTCCACAAAGCAATCAGTAAATTCTTTTATTGTCATTATCTTACGTGGTAAATACATAATACCACAAGTTATAATCGCCATTAATGCGCCGCAGCAAAGACTAATACCAGACTCACAAGCACCGAAAGCTTCTAAAATTGTATGTGTTCCATTAAATAATCCACCAGTGTATAACATAAAAAGAATCGATGTAATGATTAATACGATAACTGGAATTAATAAATCTAATGCTCGACCTTTTTCTGATGGTTTTAGTTTTGATAAAACATCACCTTCAGTGTCACGAGCTAGTGATATATCATTACCGTTATTTGCACTTCTTTCAATTGCTTTCATCTTACCAAAATCAAAACCAGTAATCGCAAATAATATTAACATAATAATTGTTAACATCGCATATAGATTATATGGAATAGTTTGTAAGAACATACTAAAGCCATTATAACCTTCACTTGATATTACACCACTTACTGTTACAGCCCAACTTGATAAAGGACATAATATACATATTGGAGCAGCAACTGATGATACAAAATAAGCTAGTTTCACCCTTGAAATATTATGTCTATCAGTAACAGGAACCATTACGGAACTAACTGTTAGATTATTAAAATAGTCATCAACTGATATAAGAGCACCAAGACCAATTGTAGCACCTAATACGCCTTTACGTGTTTTAATTTTTCCACTAGACCAAATACCAAAAGAATGACTTCCACCACTCTTATTAACAAGTACAACTAGTATTCCTAAAAGAATTAAGAATATTACAATTGTGAAATTGTAGCTATCACTATTTGCGGGATCATTAATATCAAAACCAATGCCTTGACTAAATAGTCTAAAGATATTAGTAAAACCTTCAATGATATTAAAATCAGCTATTAAGAAGGCACCTAACACAATACCTAAAAATAAAGAAGCATATACTTCTTTAGTAAGTAAGGCAATGATAATAGCCACAATTGCTGGTATTAAAGCCCAAAAGGTATTCATTATTTCCATAAAGAATTCCTCC
>DBWT01000046.1:0-13004 GCA_002309035.1 Caryophanales bacterium UBA1231
ATTAACTTAATTATTTATAGTTATTAAAACAAATAAAATATTGGCTTATTACTTATATATTTATTTAGTTAACATAATATATATTATAGGAAGTTATATAAATATATTCAAATAAATCAAAAAGAACTTAAATAATATCTTTAACTTCTTTTGATATAGTTTAATTGATATGTTTATAATTATATTCACTAAATAAACTAGTTCAAATATTATTTATGACTAAGTTTAAAAACAGTATTTTTATCAGTTTTAGTAATAAATACTACTACTTATTCTCACCTTAAAATAAGGGGTATTTTTAGCTTTTTATTGATAATTTGGATAATTAATCAAAAAAATAAATAGTTCGAAAATTGACTTAAAATGAGGTAATTATATTGTTTAAACAATCAAAAAAATCAGATATTATTATCTAATAATACTGATATCTTGTTCTTATTATATGATAAATAATTACATAAAAAAAACAATATTTTAAGACTCTTAAAAGCTGATTTAAAGAGTTTAAAATATTGTTATGAGGATAATTACTAATCCAAATTGTTTAAATCGATTTTATCTTGATAAATTATATCTAATTGATCAAGTAATTCATATGATAGTTTTGTTTGATTGTCGTTAAAATCATCTAAGGAATGTGAATCATCACCTATGATAACTAATAGGTCTGGGTGATCCTTTTGAAATTCCGCGACTTGTTTCCAGAACGATGGATGTGGATAGGTGTATCTTGGTTCACCATTAATATTACGAATATATTTTCTTAAACCGTTTGCGTTGAATTCAAGATATACTTTATTCTCGTATGCAGCATTTATAATCTTTGCTGAAACTTTTTCACATGTTGTTGTATAGTCTTTTAAAGCAAACATAAAGATTTCTGGGTGAGCGAGTATCTTAAATAGCCCGGTTTTAAGAGCTTGAGTGACCATATCACCGTATATTATTAAGTCATCTTCTGTAAATGACCTTGAATAGACACTTTTCAATTGATTATCTATGATAATATCATGTTGACCAAGAATTAAATAATCTAATTCTGTTAAATATTGATAGTATTCATTTAAGCATTCAGGAAAAAATTCAACTTCTACTGCTCTTAAGACTTTAATCTTGTCTTGATATTTTTGTTTTAAATCGATTAATTCAGGTAAATATATTTGTTGATATTCATCTTTTGACATTCGTCTTGAAATTTGGATTCTTGATAATGGTCCATGATCACTTATTCCTATTTCATCGTAATTTAAAGTGATTGCTTTTTTAATATAATCTTCACTTGTTCCAGTCGCATGTTTACATAGATAAATATGGCTATGGTAGTTAGCAAGACGTTTTCTCATTTTATTCACCAATTATTTTTGATAAATCTAAATCATTGAGTTTTTCAACGTTTTTGCGCCACTGTGCATTTCTACCTGTACCTAAAGGCATAATCAATTCATTGTTTTTGAGATTATTTAATGCTCTTTGAATAGTTGTATCTGATGCTTCTGGATGGATTTTACGAATATCATCTTTTGTGAAAATAGTTGGAAGTTTAAGAATAGTATTTTCAATATATAATTGCTTATTACCGTTCTTCTTGTTCTCTGTTTCTTTTGTAAGATTTTTAAAAGATAAAAATAGTTCATTTAGAATATCGATTATACCTTCAGTAATCTCCGCTGGATTTAAAAAACCATTTTGATAGTTAATCGTTGTTCGATTAAATGCATCTAATAGTTTTTCTTTTCTTGATTGAAAGATTTCAAAGAATGATTGATAGTTAATAATAGCTAATTTGATTTCTTTTAGAAGATAATATAAAGCAATTAATAATCCAGCATCATTATGTTTTGATAATGGTGATAGATTATAAATATCTGAAAGAATAATTGAAACTAAAATAACATTTTCATATTTTTGGTTATTCAAGTAATCATCAAAATCATCAAATTCCTTGTTTATAAGAAAACGAACTGAATAAGAGTGCTTGATTTTATTTTCGAGCGCTGTAAAGTCGCCTTCACGATATTTTGTTTTATCATTATAGATTAAATTAATGTAATTGATTAATTCAGATGCATTAAGATTGAAACCTTGAACATCACGATCAATTAAAGATAAAACTTTCTTTAAATTTAGAAGTGTTTTTTCTTCTTTGTTTTTAGCTTCGTGATCTTTTTCAATCAATTGTTTTTTACGGTTTTCGGTAATGTTTAATTCTAAGAGATTTGATAGATAATAAGTATCTTGATTTAAAGTTTTTAGTTTAAGTTTCTTTAAATGTTCTTCTTCTAACTTATTAATTAAATAATTACTTTGTCCGATATTTTGATAGAGATTTGTTAACTTCAATAATAGTTTTGGTGGAATGATAAAATGGTTTAAGTTTTCAAAATTGTTCATTTATCGATAATCCCCCTTTCTATTTTAGAATAATGACATCCACAATAATTTTGTCGATATAGTGAGAACTCTTTAGAGTATTCAATTGACTTTTGAAAGCCACCTCTTAGTTTAAAGTTCGAATATAAAAATGGTATTTGATATTTTTCAGCGAGTTTTAATCCAATCTCATTAATCCATTCTGCATTTTTATGTGGGCTAAGAGATAGTGATGTTGTGAAATAATCATAATGATGTTCTTTAGCAAAACGTGCTGTATGTTCCATTCTTAGTTCATAACAATGATAACATCTGATTGATTTTTCACCTAGATGTTCTAATCCTTTGATGGCTTCAAAAAAATCATTAGGCTTATACTCATCTATAAACACTTGACCTTTATTAAAGACCCTATTTAATCTTTCAAGCTCTTTAAATCGTTTATCAAATTCATCGATTGTATCTATATTGGAATTTGAAAAATAAAGATCAACAATAAAACCATCTTTTAAAACTTCTAAGCAGGCGGTTGAACATGGTGCGCAACACACATGCATTAAGACCTTTTTGTTTTCCTTCTTCTCAACTTCTTTTATTAATTCTTCATATGTCGTGATGCTTTTCATTCTTTACCTTCTCTCTTAAAAAAGAATGGTACAATCATGAATGAAGTAATAACAACTAAGAAATATCTTAAGAATTGGAAAATGTTATGTTTAGGTAAAATAAACTTAGTAAGATATACTAATAAACCAGCTGCTCCGGCGATTAATACTCTAAAGATTTTATTTTTGAAAGGTACATCTTCTTTAAACTTAATGTACTTTTCTTCAATAAACATACTTAAAGTAAATGCTGATGAAAAACCAAATGTTTTAAATAAATCAGCTGATTGTGGATTGTTAAAATAAATAATTAAAAATGGTAAAGTTAAAACTAACGGAATTAAATAAATTAAATATCGATAGTTTTTATCTTCAATTTTACCATAGATAAAGTTTAAAAGAATAGTTAGCCCAACACCTAAGATAATACCAATTATAACATCACCTGGAAAGTGTACACCTAAATATAGTCTAGATAAGGCTACTAAGAAAATCATGACGATTGATACAATTCTAATCCATGTTTTTTTGAAAGTCATGAATGTTTGTGTGTATAATGCTGATGAACATTGGGCATGACCACTAGGAAATGATGTTCCTGTTGCTTCATCGAGTTTTGGCATTTTTCTTAAGTGCTCATGACCTTCAAACTCAAATGGACGTTTTGCTGAAAAAAGACACTTTAAGCAGTTGTTAAGAAGCATTGATGGACCAATAACTAACCCCATTCTTCTAGCTTTTTTCTTTTCAACTAAATAATAGATAATAAGGATAATTCCAAAAATAAAAATACCTGCACCTAGTTCCGAAATGATAAATGATAAATAGTTTAAAATTTTAGAAGCTAGCTTATGAAGTAGCTCTAATATTTGCCATTCAATGTTTAAACGTTTTTCAAAATATAGCATTTTATCTTCCTCTCATGTTCTTCTCTTTTTTAGATTCATTAACCATTAATTTTATTTCATGGATTGTTAATTCTCTAACGGCTTTTTCTGGAAGATTATCTAATGTAATGATTCCATAACGAGTGCGTTTTAATTTCTTAACAGGATGGTTTATAGAATCGAACATATTTTTTATTTCATGGTTTTTACCATCAGTTATGATACATCTTAAAAGGGTAGAATCGTGTTCTTTATCGATTGATTCGATTTTTACGATTGATGGTAAATACTGCTTGCCCTCATAGTTGATACCTTTTTCAATAGTTTTAAGTTCGTTGATTTTAACGATACCTGAAACTCTTACTAAATATTCTTTTTCAATGCCACTAGCTGGACCAGAAATTTGATTTTTAAATTCACCATCATTTGTTAAAAGAATGACACCAGTTGTATTGACGTCTAAACGACCTATAGGGTATAGACGAAACTCTTTATATTTTTGTGGTACTAATTCCATAACTGTTTTATGGTTAGAATCACTATCAGTTGATGTGATGTAACCTTGTGGTTTATTTAAAACTAAATAAATATGCCGTGGAGTTTCTGGTAGTAATTGGTTATTGATTTTGATAATATCATTTTTTGATACTTTAAATCCCATGTCAGTTACGATATGATCATTAACACTTACCTTACCTTCAGCAATTAGCACTTCGGCTTTTCTTCTAGATGTATAACCACTATCGGCAATCCTTTTTTGTAATCTTTCCATTTTAACTCCTTTTTAGATAAGTCGATTTATAGCGTTCGAATGAATATATACCTATTTTTAATCATCTCAAACGCTTAAATAGGCTTAGTTTTTTAAAAATTCATTAATTATTGATTTTGCTTCATTTATTGTTTGATCAAAATCATTTAAATCGACATTTAAGTATTTTATATTTTGATGGTTTTTATACCATGTTATTTGACGTTTAGCATAATGTCGTGATGCTTTTTGAATACTATCGACCATTTCATCATAAGTCGATTCATTATTTAAATATTTCAAGATATCTTGATATCCGATTGCTTTACCAATTTGTGTATTGATGAGATTAGGACTATTTTTGACTTCCTCAATCATTCCATCTTCAAACATTTTTAGAACACGGTTATTGATTCTTTCATAAAGTTTAGAACGTTCTAAACTTAATGCGATAATTAAAGCATCATAATAAAGTTCATCTTTTTTAGATCTTTTTTCTTTTTCCTGCATGTGAATTAATTCAATTTGTCTAACGATTCTTCTTCTGTTTTGAACAGGAATTTTACAACTCATTGTAGGATCTAATTTAATCATTAGATCGTATAATTCTTCATTAGTATAATTTGAATCATCAAAATGATAATTGTCATCAGGAAATTGATAATTATAAATTATTGAATCAATATAAAGCCCTGAACCACCTACTAAAATAGGAATATCAATTTGTTCGATTAAAGATCTAACTTCTTTTTGATAGTCATATATTGAATATTTTTGATTTGGATTGATTGAATCGATTAAATAATGCTTCACTTTTTCTTGTTCAGCTTTTGTTGGTTTGGCTGTTAAGATTGGTAAACCTTTAAACATTTGATAAACATCAGCATTGATTAATGGTGTGTTAAATTCTTCAGCAATCTTTAAAGATAGTTTTGTTTTACCTATTGCTGTTGGACCAGTAATTATGATGACCTTTTTCATTGGTTAACCCTCTTAAAAAGTTTTTCAATTTCATATTGTGTAAACTTAATAATTGTTGGTCTACCATGTGGACAAGTGTATGGCATGATACATTGGTCAAGTTTTTCCATTAAGGTTTTAACTTCATCGTTTGTAATAGCCATGTTAGCTTTAATTGATTTCTTACAACTCATTTGTTTGATTAAATCATCTAATACATCATATTTTTCTAAAGTCAAACCATTTAAGAATGCATTAAAGATATCCATCAAATATTCAACTTCATGTTTATGAGGAATCCATGTTGGTATTTTTCTAACTAATATCGAATTAGTTGTATGTTCATTAAAATCGATTTTAAGTTTTTCGATTTCATCTTTTAAATCATTTAAGATGTTGATTTCTGAATTGTTGAAATTTAACTCAAGCGGAACAATTAAATCAGTTTGATAAGTGTTAGTATCGAGAATCTCTTTTTTGATTTTCTCATACATGCATCTTTCCATAGCCGCATGCTGATCGATTAAATATAGTGTCGAATTATCTTCCATTAAGAGATATGTAACATTATATTGACCAATATATCTTAAATCTTGGAAGAAATGACGTTTGATATTTAATTCATCATCGATACTATTGATTGATAATTGTGTTAGTAATTCTTTTTTATCATTGTTGTTTGGTTCAATGATTTTGATATTGCTTGGGTTAAAAGTAAATTCATCTTCCCAACTTTTTTCTTCTATCTCTTCTTCTTTTTCACTTTGATAATCGATCTCAATATCTTCATGTAATTCATTCTTTTGATATTTTAAAAGTTCAGATTCGATTAATGCATTTTTAATGGTTTTTGTAATTAGTGATTTTAGACCTTGTTCATCAGTAAATCTAATTTCAAGTTTTGAAGGATGAACATTAACATCAAGTAAATCATAAGAACAGTTGATTTTTAAAATAGTAATTGGATATTTTCCAACTGGTAAGATACTTGAATATGCATCTAAAATAGCTTTAAACAAACTATAATTTCTAATAACTCTTCCATTAACAATGATTGTGATAGAACTTTTATTGCTTTTGAATACTTCATTATTCGATGTTAATCCACTTAGTTGATACAAATCGTTTTGGCTATTGAACGCAATTAAGCATTTAGCATTTTCACCACCATAGATATTTGATGCTACTTCGGTTAAAGCATCTTTACTAGTTAGTGCATTAGTTTTAATTAGTACACGGTCATTATTAGTTAAAGTAAATGCAATCTCTGGATGTGAAAGAGCATATTTATTGATTAAATCTTCGGTCACTGAAAGTTCAACATATTGATTTGCTAGATTTTTATAACGAGCTGGAGTGTTGTAAAATAAATTCTTAACGATTATTTTTGTTCCTTTATTGATGTTAGTATTACCTTCATCAATTAATTTTTCAGCTTTTTTATGGATGAAATAATTAGTATCACCATTGTTAGATGCGATATAAAAGTCACTGACACTTGCAATTGATGCTAAAGCTTCACCTCTAAAGCCTAAGCTTGCGATATTAAACAAATCATTTTCTGTTGCGATTTTACTAGTTGTATGTTTTAAAAGGGCAATTGGTAAATCTTCTTTAGAGATACCTTCACCATTATCGATGACTTCAATCATCTTAATACCACAATCTTGTAGATTGATTGTGATTTTAGTGGCTTTTGCGTCGATACTGTTTTCAACTAGTTCTTTCACAACATTCATTGGGCGTTCGATTACTTCTCCAGCCGCAATCAAATTAATTAGGTGTTTGGATAAAGGTTTAATTTTATTCATCATCATCACCTAATTTATCTTTTAATTTTTTTAGCATTAGGAGAGCATCAATTGGTTTCATTTCATCAATTTCAGTATTCTTTAATTCTTCGATAATGCTTGTTTCATTTCTATCACGTTTATCGATTATAATTGGTTTTTGATAATTATCGATTGAAAGTAGTTCAGCATCGATTTTATTTGTATTAGTAATTTTAACTAATAAATCATTTGCACGATAGATAATTTCATCAGGAAGTTTAGCAAGTTTTGCTACATGGACACCAAAGCTTTTATCGATTGCACCTAGTTTAACTTTATGCATGAAGATTAGATTTCCATTTTCTTCTACAGCGTCTAAATGGATATTTTTCAAATTATTGATTTTTTCATCAAGTGCTGTTAACTCATGGTAGTGTGTTGAGAATAATGTTTTACAACAAACATGATTAACTAAATATTCAATAATTGATTGAGCTAAAGCCATTCCATCAAATGTTGCGGTTCCACGACCTACTTCATCAAAAAGAATCAATGAATTGTATGTCGCATTTTGTAAAGCAAAATTAACCTCATTCATCTCAACCATGAATGTTGATTCACCACTAGAAATATTATCGCTTGCACCAATACGTGTAAATATTTGATCAAAGATCGGAATATCACACTTTGTAGCTGGAACAAATGAACCCATTTGTGCCATAATAACGATTAAAGCATTTTGACGCATGTAAGTACTTTTACCACCCATATTAGGACCAGTAATTAAAAGTAAATTTTGTGTCTTATTCATAATCCAATCATTCGGAATAAATTCAGTTTGCATGTTGGCTTCAACAACAGGATGTCTTCCATCAAGAATTTCAACATCACCATAGATATTGAATGTTGGTCTGACATAACCTCTTTCTTTGGAAACGATAGATAATGATAATAACATATCAAGTTCTGAAATGTTTGTAGCCAGTTGTTGAAGTGCTTTTAATTCACTCTTACATGATTCTTTAATTTCATCAAATAATTTCAATTCAAGTTCAATAGCATGTTCTTTCGAATTAAGAATTAATGTTTCTTTTTCTTTTAATTCTTGTGTAATGAATCTTTCAGAGTTAACAGTAGTTTGTTTTCTTACATAACCATACTCATCTTTAATAAGATTTAGATTACCTTTTGATACTTCGATATAGTAACCAAAGACACGATTATATTGAACACGTAGATTTTTAATACCTGTTCTTTCTTTTTCTTTGTTTTCAAGTTCTAGCAAGTATTGCTTATTTTCTTTGTTGATATTTTTAATTTTATCGAGTTCTTCACTATATCCATCTTTAATAAATCCACCATCACGAATAATAAATGGCGCATCTTCACGAATAGCTTTTTCGATTAATTCATAAAGTGAAGTGAATTCTAGGAGTTTGGATTGATAATTAACAAGGTTTGATAGTTTCGTCTTCTTTAAAACGGCTTTTATGTTAGGAATTACTCTTAAGGAATTTTTAAGTTGAAGGAGATCTTTTGGTGAAAGACTACCATAACTGATTCTTCCTATGATTCTTTCTAGGTCATAAATTTCATCTAAAGCTTTCTTTAATTCATCAAGATATAAGAAACTCTTATTTAAATCGGAAATTAAGTCTAGACGATTTTCGATTTTTTTGACATCAATTAATGGATAAATAATTGATCTTTTTAAATAACGTGAACCCATTGCTGTTGAGCAACGATCTAAGATATTAAATAAACTTTTATTTTGATTGTTGTTTTTAATAGATGAAATTAATTCTAAATTATAAATTGTATTATAATCTAATTTTAAATAATCGTTTGAGATAATTCTTTGGAAAGGTTTTAAATGAACTAAGCTTCTTCTTTGTGTTTCACAAACGTAATTTAATAATTGAATGATGTTTTGTTGTTCATCATCATTTAGATTTTCATATAGTTTTTGATAGTAATTATCTAATTCATTTGGTTGAGCTTTCGATATTAAAATATTAAGTGATGCTTTAATAAACTCAAGCATTGCTTTAGGAATATTGTTACCAACAATGATTTCTTTTACTTGTAGTTTTTTTAATGAATTGTATATTAAAGTATTGATTAATGGATATTCTTCAATATAAGCATCACCTGTTGAAATATCTAGATAAGCCAATAAATATTTGTCAGTCTTTTTAGTGATTGATGCAATAAAATTATTTGTCTTTTCATTCAAATAATTAGTATCGATGTTAGTACCTGGTGTAACGATTTTTGTTACTTCACGATCGACGATTTTTTTAGCTGATGCTTCTTCCATTTGATCAACAATCGCAATACGATAACCTTTTTCACTAAGCTTTTCAATGTATGAATCGATTGCATGATATGGTACGCCAGCCATAGGTACTGGTTCATTTTTGATACCTGCATCCTTTTTTGTTAAGACAAGTTCTAATTCTTTACTACACACTTTGGCATCATTAAAGAAAGTTTCATAAAAGTCACCAACACGATATAAAACGATTGTGTCAGGATAATGTTCTTTAATAGTTAAATATTGACGCATCATTGGTGTATATTTACTTTTGTCAATTACTTCGTTCATTTTAGACCTCACGTTATACTATGTGATAGATTATTTTAACATATTTTAATTATTTATAGTTATTTTTAGATAAATTAGTGTTTTTGAAATAAAAAAATGCACATTGATTTGTGCATTTAATCAAACATTTCAAATTCATAATCTAGGATTCTAACAGGATCACCATCTTTAACTCCTAAGTCTCTTAAGGCTTGTTCAACACCTAAATCACGGAGTTGTTTTGCAAAACGACGAATTGATGGGTCATTATTAAAATCAGTTTTTTCCATTAATCTTTCAATCATTGGACCATAAACATTGTAGACACCATCATCATCCATTTCAATTGAAAATGGTTCAACTTTTTCTTTGAATTTGTATTCAACAACTTCTTCAGTTATTTCAATGTTATCTTCAATCTTGATGTTTTGTAACATGTCTGCAAGTTTATATGTTAGTTCATCTAGGTTTTGATGGGTTGCAGCTGAGATTGGAATAATGTTTTCAACTTTTGTTATTTCTTTGAAACGTTTTAAGTTTTCAAGACTTTCTGGTAAATCCATTTTGTTTGCGACAACTACTTGTGGCTTTTCCATTAGTTTTAAGTTGTAGCTTTGTAATTCATTATTGATTTTATAATAATCTTCTACTGGATCTCTTCCTTCGGATGCACTCATATCTACGATGTGTGCAATTATTCTTGTTCTTTCAATGTGTTTTAAGAATTGAATACCAAGTCCTAAGCCTAGGTGAGCACCTTCGATTAATCCAGGTAAATCTGCAACAATGAAGCTACGACCATCTTTTGTTCCAACAACACCTAAGTTTGGATTAAGCGTTGTAAAGTGGTATGCCGCAATTTTAGGTCTGGCTTTTGATATTACAGAGATTAGTGTTGATTTACCAACACTTGGAAAACCAACTAGACCTACATCAGCTAATACTTTTAGTTCTAGACCACAATTGAATTCTTCACCTGGCTCACCCTTTTCACAAAAGTCAGGTGTTGTATGGCGAGAGTTTGCGAAAAAGGAATTACCACGTCCTCCACGACCACCTTTTGCAATAACGCATGCTTGATTTGGCTTTGTGATATCGGCAACAACTCTACCAGTATCAAGATTTGTTACAACAGTACCAAGAGGAACTTTGACGATAATGTCTTCGCCTTTAGCACCATACATATTTTGGCCCATACCATTTTGCCCATTTTGAGCTTTTATTTTGCGATTATAGTGAAAATCTAATAATGTCGTTAAACCAGATTCACCAACGAAGATGACGCTACCACCACGTCCTCCTCTTCCGCCATCAGGTCCGCCTTTGTTCACATATTTTTCATGGCGAAATGAGACAATACCATCTCCACCTTTACCTGCAGCGACATATATTTTAGCTGTATCTATAAACATAGTACACCTCCTATTTTCTTTTAAAAAACACTTCCATCTTGGAAGTGTTTCAATTGTTATTGTTCAGGGTAAACTGAAACTTGTTTCTTTCCTCTACAAATATGTTCAAATTTTACATAGCCATCAATCATGCAGAATAGTGTATCATCTTTACCTTTACCTACATTATTACCTGGATGTACTTTTGTACCTCTTTGACGATAAATGATTGAGCCTGCTGTAGCAAATTGACCATCTGAAAGTTTTGCTCCTAAACGTCTTCCGCGTGAATCACGACCGTTTTTAGTAGAACCAACACCTTTTTTAGATGCAAAGAATTGTAAACTAAAATTCAACATTTTTGCCACCTCCTATTTTTTGGCGATATTAATTTTTAAATTATTTGGATATTGTTTTTGGATATTATCTAAAACATCAATGAAGTTTTGGATAATTGGTTTAACTAATTCTTGATTTATTGTTTCTTTTACTGTTAATTTGATTAAAGCATCATTTTCTTGATATATGTAGGAATCTTTAAATAATTTTTGGAAAAGACCAATAGTATAGAACGTTGCTGTAGTGATTGCACTACAAACAATATCTATGCCTTTAGTAGCATAATTTGCATGACCTTTAATCTCAAAAGAAATTAAATCATTATCTAGATAATTAAACGTTGCCGTTGTCATATTATGCAACGATTTCTTTAATTACCACTTTAGTATAAGCTTGTCTGTGACCTTGCTTTTTGTGGTAATTCTTTTTAGAATTGTAATGATAAACGATAATCTTTTTACCTTTACCATGTTTTTCTACAACACCAACAACTTTAGCTCCTTCAACGAAAGGTTGACCAACTTTGCCATTAGCAAGTAGTACTTGATCAAAAACAACTTCTTGTTCAGCTTCTGTTTCTAATTTTTCAACGAAAATTGTATCGCCAACAGCAGCACGGTATTGTTTACCACCTGTTACAAAAATTGCGTACATGAACTATAACCTCCTCTTTTAAATTTTAAGACACGCCATTAAGGTAATGTTCAATTTAAATTGAATCATTTTATGACCTTCTCTGTGCGGTAGTGTGCCATATAACAGCACACATATTATACATCAAATCGCAATCTTTTTCAAATAATATGTTAATTTATTTTTATTAATTAAAATAAACCGCTTTGTAAGAAAATGAGATGAATAATTAACCACATCATAATATTTTCAAACGCTATAAATCGATTTATAAAAAAAGACTATTAAGAAAAATCTTAATAGCCTTTATATATTTATATTTATTTTTTAAATGCTTTTTTAATGCCTTTACCTAGGTCACTAAAAGCTTTACCTATTTTTTTACCTAAGTCACGAGGATTTTTGATATTTGCTTGTGCAGCTGCTAATCTTGCAACTGGAACTCTGAATGGAGAACATGAAACATAATCTAGACCAACTTTATGATAGAATTCGATAGATTTAGCTTCACCACCAGTTTCACCACAAACACCAATGTGTAGGTTAGAATTTGTAGAACGGCCTTGTCTTACAGCCATTTCAACTAGTTTACCAACACCATTTTGGTCAAGTGTCTTGAATGGATCTTCTTCAAAAATCTTGTTTTCATAGTAATGAGGTAAGAATTTAGTTACGTCATCACGAGAGAAACCAAATGTCATTTGTGTTA
>DBWT01000046.1:13031-14361 GCA_002309035.1 Caryophanales bacterium UBA1231
CAGCTTCTTTAGCAATTTCATCAGCTAATAATGCAGCACGAGGAATTTCAATCATTGTACCTACATGATATTTCATGTTAGAACCAGCAGCTTTGATAAGTTTATCAGCTGTTTCACAAATGATGTTCTTAACAAATTTTAATTCTTTAACTTCAAGTACAAGTGGTACCATGATTTCTGGTTCAATATGGAATCCTTTTTCTTTTGAAACTTTTAGAGCAGCTTTAATAATAGCTGTTGTTTGCATTTCACAAATTTCAGGATATGATACAGCAAGACGGCATCCACGGTGACCCATCATTGGATTGAATTCATGTAATTCTTCACAACGTGCTTTAACTTGTTCAACAGTTCTGCCTGTTGCTTTAGCTAATTCTTCAATCTTATCTTCTTCTTGTGGTAAGAATTCATGTAGTGGAGGGTCAAGTAAACGAACGTTAACATTCATATCGCCCATGATTTCATATAATTGTTCGAAATCTTTTTGTTGCATTGGTTCAAGTTCATTTAATGCTGATACTCTTTCTTCTTTAGTATCAGCTAAAATCATTTTACGCATTGAGAAAATACGATCTTTATCAAAGAACATATGTTCAGTACGGCATAGACCAATACCTTCAGCACCAAACTTCTTAGCTTGTTGAGCATCTCTTGGAGTATCAGCATTAGTTCTAACTTTAAGAGCTCTTGCTTCATCAACCCAACCCATTAAACGGCCAAAGTAACCAGTTGATAGATCAGGATCTTCAGTCTTGATTGAGCCAAGGTATACAGTACCTGTAGAACCATCTAAAGATAGAGTATCATTTTCAGTATAAACTTTACCATTGATTGTTAAAGTCTTTGCTTCTTCATTAATTAAAGCATCACTACAACCACAGATACAGCATTTACCCATACCACGAGCTACTACTGCAGCGTGAGATGTCATACCACCACGCATAGTTAAGATACCTTCAGATGCAACCATACCGATAATATCTTCTGGAGAAGTTTCAGCTCTGATTAATAATACTTTTTCACCTTTTTGTTTTCTTGCTTCAGCATCTTCAGCTGTAAATGCAAGTTTACCAGTACCAGCACCAGGACCAGCAGGTAGACCCTTTGCGATAACAGTTGCGTTTGCTAATTCATCTTTATTAAATGTTGGAAGTAATAATTTATCGAATGAAACTGGATCTATTCTTAAAACAGCTTCTTCTTTAGTGATTAAACCTTCATCAACTAGATCACAAGCAATCTTTAATGCAGCTGCAGGTGTTCTCTTACCATTTCTTGTTTGTAAGAAGAATAATTTACCATCTTCAACTGTGAATTCCATATCTTGCAT
>DBWT01000063.1:0-6550 GCA_002309035.1 Caryophanales bacterium UBA1231
AAAATCTATCATATATGTCAAGAAAATACACTCAATGATAAAAAAATTTTTTAAATAGTGTTTTAAACACATTTTTTGAAGAAAAAAAGACAATAAAAATAAGCACTGTAAACACTACTTTTTTTGATAATTTTATAAAGAAAAGGATAAGAATTACTCTTATCCTACATTTATTTTTTTGGCATCTGCTAAATAACGTCTATAGAAATCACTTTGTTGATTTTTATAATTATCTATTCTTTTTAAAAGATTATCTATGAATTTAATTGATTCATCTTGTGCAACTTTTCTTCTAACAATTCTTAAACCATTTGGAAATTCATTTTTATTTTTCATTATGACCTCTATATTCAAATAGTTCACTAACTGATTTATCATCAATGATATTTAAAATACCTTGTCCAAAGATTTTTGCTATTGAAAGTTGAACAATCTTATCACAGTGTTTTGCTTCATCACTTAAAGCAATAGTATTTGTTGTGACAAACTTTTTAAGTCTTGATTTACTAATTCTTTCGACAGCAGGATCTGATAATACTGGATGAGTACAGCAGCAATATACTTCTGTTGCACCTTCATCTAAAAGTGCATCGATTGCGGCAACCAATGTACCACCAGTGTCAACCATATCATCGATGATAATTGCTACTTTGCCTTTAACATCACCAATAACGTTCATAACTTGTGCAACGTTAGGTTTTGGTCTTCTCTTATCGATGATTGCTATAGGGGCATTTAATGCATCTGCAAGTCTTCTGGCTCTTGTTGTTCCACCGTGGTCAGGTGATACAACAACAACATCTTTTAATTTTAATTCAACAAAATAATCAGCTAAGATTGGTAATGCTCTAAAGTTGTCGATTGGAATATCGAAAAAACCTTGAATTTGGTCAGCATGTAAATCCATACATAAAACACGTGATGCACCAGCAGTTTGAAGTAAATCAGCCATAAGTTTTGCTGAAATAGGTTGTCTTGCCGCTGCCTTACGGTCTTGTCTAGAATAACCATAATAAGGCATTAGAATATTTATTGATTTTGCTGATGCTCTCTTTAAAGCATCAATCATAATAAATAATTCCATGTAATTATCATTAACAGGTTTATTAGTTGATTGAATAATGAAAACAGCACGTCCTCTAACGGTTTCTGGAATATCTACTTGTACTTCACCATCCGCAAATCTTTTAACATCACATACAGATAGTGGAATACTTAAGTAATCAGCAATTTCTTGTGCTAATTCTTTGCTTGAATTTAATGCGAAAAGTTTAATCTTTTGTCCATGAATAGTTGCCATGATATATCTCCTCTAGTTTTCGTTAATAAATTTTATTATTTTTTCACAAATACTATGACTATCTAAATGATAGACATTCATTAATTCTTTAAACTTACCTGTTTGGCCAAATTCATCATTAATACCAATAGGAAGAGTTAATGTTGGTTTAGTCTTTGCTAAAAGTTCAGTAACCGCACTATATGCGCCACCAATAATGCTATGATTTTCAACAACGACTGCTTTCTTTGTTTTCTCAACTGATGTTAAGATAGTGTTTTGATCTAGTGGTTTGATTGTATTTAAGCTTATAACTTCAGCATCAATACCATTTGTTTTTAATTCGCTAACTATGTCCATAACATAGCTTGCCATAATACCACTAGTAAATATTGTTAAATCTTTTCCTTCTTTTAAAACATCTGCTTGACCTAGTCTAAAAGAATAGCCTTCTTTAAATACATCAGGATATGTTTTTCTAGGAACTCTAACATATATAACACCATCATAATTTAACATTTGTGGTATTGCTTGTCTTAATTGTTCTGCATCAACTACATCATATATCATTACTCTTGGAATTGCTCTTAAAACTGACATATCTTCAAAAGCCATATGTGTGCCACCATTAGTTTCTGCACTCATACCAGGATCAGTACCAACAATGATAGCTCTTTGATTGGCGTATGCTAATGATACCGCAATTTGATCACAAGCTCTTCTTGCTGCAAAAGGTGCAAAAGTAAACACAAACGGAATAAATCCATAACTTGATAATCCAGCAGCAATACTCATCATATTTGCTTCAGCAATTCCGACATTATAACAACGGTCAGGAAATTCTTGATATAAATTAAATGTGCCATTTGGTTTAGCAAGATCAGCATCTAAAACGACAATTTTATCATTTTCTTTCATTAATCTTTCTAATTCATTAAAAAATACTTGTCTAAATTCCATCTTGTTCACCTACTCTAATTCGCTCAAAGCTTTTTGTAAATCTTCTGAAGAGATTGGGATACTGTGGTTTTTAAATCCCATTTGTTCAATAAATGGAACACCTTTACCTTTAATTGTATCTAAGATAATCATATGAGGTTTATCTTTAATTGTTTTAGCTTTTTCAATAGTTTCACAAATTAGATCAATATTGTGACCATCTATTTCATAAGTGTCAAAGCCAAATGCTTTAAATTTATCATAAAAGTTTAAAACATTATTAACATTATCGATTGTTCCATCAATTTGACATCTATTATAATCTAGAAAAACAATTAAATTATTAAGTTTTTTACATCCAGCAAATTCTAATGCTTCCCATACTTGACCTTCTTCAGATTCACCATCACCAATAATTGCATATATATATGCACCATCTTGTTTAATATGTGATGCTAATGCGATACCGACTGCACAAGATATGCCTTGGCCTAATGAACCAGTTGTCATATCAACACCTTTTACTTTATTCATATCACAATGGCTAGGAAGATTTGTTCCAATTTTATTTAAAGTAAGTAATTCTTTTTGATCAAAATATCCTCTATATGCAAGTGCAGCATATACTGCTGGACCAGCATGACCTTTGGAAACAATCAAACGATCTCTTGCTTCCATATTAGGATTTTTTGGATCAATATTCATCTCTTTAAAATATAGTGCAGTTAGAACATCAACAATGGATAAACTTCCACCAATATGTCCACTACCAAAAGATGAAACACATTCAAGAGTTAATTTTCTTATCTCTTTAGCACATTTATTTAAATCATTCATTTTTATTTCACCTCTTATTATATATTATATAATAAAAATGATTTTTTGTGTGGTTATTGTATAAAAAAACGTTTAAAAAAAGCACAAGTAATTTGTGCTTTATTTTTTAAGTTCTTTATATTTATTTGTTCCTACATATTTTGATTTAATGAATTCAACTAATTCTTCTTTAGCTTCACATGCATCTAATTTAATAATGACAACTGAGTATACTCCCATATGCATATATATATAATTAGGTGTTTTACGAACTTTATAGATGTTTTGATAATCAATTAAAGGTGCATTTTCTTCAGATGATAATTGATATTTAAGTCTTGATGCACATTTAACATCTATAACATATGAATCTGTTGGTTTTTTCTTTACTTGTCTTCTAATTAAAGCTTTTTGTAGAGGTACAAACAAGAATAAGCAGAAGATAACTAGAAATGCTCCAACGCCGATAATCCAATAATTTTGTTTAACAATGATTGGATAAACAATTAAGAAGATTCCAAGTAAAACCATTAATCCTGTTCTAAAGTAGTTAGATGGGTTTTTCAATAAATAATAATTATATTGAACTAAGTCTTCTTTTACAAGTGTTTGTTGGAATTCTATTCCTTCTTCTTCATTGAAGGCAGCCATTTCTTCTTTTAATCTTAGTTCTTCGGGATTTTCTTGTTGAACTTCTTCTTCATTTTCTTTAATTACTCTAATTTCATCACTCATATTTATACTCCATTATCTATTATTTTAAATCTTCCAACAACACAATGTGGATAAATTTTCTTTAATGTCTTTAAAATTTTCTTATGACTTGAATAAATAACAATACACGATCCGCTACCACTCATATGAACAGGTACAGATACAATCTTTTTAATGTTCGTTAAGTATTCTTTCATCTCTTGGTTTTGATTCATTACGACTTCTTCTAAGTCATTGGTTAAAATCTTTGTTAAATCGTGCCATTTAAGACCACTTATGACTTCTTTTTTGTAAAGTGATTCATTGTTAATATCTGTGTTATCAAATACATTCTTAGTTGATATTTTAATAATTGGGTAGAAAAGAATGACTTTTTTAGGCATATCTAAATTAATTCTTTCCACTACTTCACCAATACCAGTTACTAAACATGGTGTGTTATATAAACAATAACACATATCTGTACCATAGTTTAAAAGAAATCTTTTCATTTCTCTTCGCGATAGACCTAAGTCGTATTTTTTATTTAAATATAGAAGAATTGCTGCAGCATCAGAACTCATACCGCCTAAACCTGAGGCAACAGGAATGTGTTTTTTAATTTTAATTAGGAGGTTTGGAATGTTAGGATATATATATTTTAAATCCATAACCATTTTATAAATAGTGTCATCTTCTTTATTGATTTTTAATTTATCATAAATGATTTTAGTTTTGTAATGTTTATAAATATATATATTATCATGAAGACTTATTTTGGTATTAATCATTTCAAGCTTATGATAATTATCTTTTTTGCCTAAAACTCTTAAGCCTACATTAATTTTAGCATATGCCTTAATCATTCAAACCATTCCTTTCGATGTAATTTGCGATATCAATTATTTGTTTAATTGATAGTTCTTCGCTTCTTGCTGTTTCTTTTATATTTAAATCCTTTAACATCAATAATATTTTATCTTTATTATAATTTGTTTTCAAATTATTAACAATAGTTTTTCTTCTTTGACTGAATAATAAACGATTTACTTTTTTAAATAATGTTTCATTTAGAATATCATATTCTAATTTTTGTTTACGTATAAGTTTAACAACTACTGAATCAACATTAGGAGCGGGGTAAAAACAATTTCTTGGAACGTTGATGACCCTTGAGACATCCATGTATGTTTGGATTAAAACAGATAAACTATTATATTCTTTTGTTGATGTATGTCCTAATAGTCTTTCTGCAACTTCCTTTTGAACCATGATGGACATTTCAGTAATATATTTAGATTCTTCCAATATTTTAAGAATAATTGGTGTTGTTATATAATATGGAATATTAGCAATTAAATCGATGGTTGTTGTTTGAAATGTATCATATATATCTTTGTCAATATTTGTTGTTAAAAAATCAATCTTTTTTAATATTAATCTTTCATCAAAAGTTTGACTTAAGATATCTATCATATCTTGATCAATTTCATATGCTAATACTTTTTCATAGTGTTTTAATAAATATTCTGTTAATGAACCTAAGCCTGGACCAATTTCAATGACAAATCTACTTTTATCTTCTTTTGAAAGTGATTCAGCAATAATATTTAGAATATTATCATCTATTAGAAAGTTTTGACCATATTTCTTTTTAAATGTTGTTTCATTTTCTTTTAATAATTGTTTAACTTTATTGATATTCATATCTATATTCCTTTATAAAAGAAAAGCCAAACAAGATGTTTGGTTATTCTTCTTCATCAATATATGATTCTAAATCGTCAACTTCTTGATCGAATTCTTTTTCTAATGAATCATCGTCTTCATCTTTATCATCGTCGTCGTCTTCATCTTCATCGACTTCATCAATTTGAACTTTATCTTCATCAAGACCAAAGTCATCAGAATCAAATGAGCGTTTTTCTTGTTCTTGAACATCAACGTTATCAGCAGCATATTCTTTATAATCGCCACCATCTTTATCTATAACTGATAAAGGTTGACGATATTTTAGATCCCAACAATCATTTTTAACGTATACAAAATCACCAGATAGCATAAAGTCCATAATTAATTGAGCTGACACTTCTTCAACATCTGCTTTTTTGATTGATTTCTGATCTATTAAATATTGTACTATTTCATAAATAGGTTTAGGCGAATCGCTTTTTTCTAAATATTCAACTGCTAATTCTAATAATGATTTATCTTTTTTACTCATTTTTTTGTCCTCATTTATTTTATTAACTTAATTATACACTATTTTTCTTTTTTTTGCAACTAAAACTTTATATTTGTTTTAAGTTGTTCTAGTTTCTTATAATCAGTCATATCTAACTCAATAGGTGTAATAGATATATAATTTTGTTCAATCGCAGCACAATCGCTTTGACCACGGTTAGTGCCTTCTTGGAAAGTTAGTTTAAAACCTTTAGGATTTCTTGGAATGTTGATATTTAAACAAGTGTTCTTGATTTTAACTTGTTTGATGAAACTAAAGATTTCTTCTTCTTTTTGTAAGAAGCCTTCAACTGTATCAACATTGCATGATAAGGCGATTGTTAAATCACAAAAGCGTAATGCTTCAAGTGCTGCACCACAAGTACCAGAATAAACAACATCAATACCAATATTTAAACCATTATTGATTCCACTAAATACTAAATCAAAGTCATAATTTAATTTATTCTTTGTCATTAAGACACAAGATGCTGGTGTGGCATCAACCATATATGTTTTTACGCCTTCAACCATTTCAGGAAGTGGATAAATACTTCCAATGTTTTTGATTGTGATTGCGTGTGAAACTGCTGATTGTTC
>DBWT01000063.1:6591-8238 GCA_002309035.1 Caryophanales bacterium UBA1231
GAATTTGCTAAAACCCTGAGGTTTTCTGATTTAATTCCGTCATCGTTTGTAATTAAGATTTTCATTATTTAAGGTCCTCATGCATTTCTTTAAATTCTTTTACAACTTTATCACAATCATTAACTACATCTTTTATCTCTTTCACTTTATAAATAGTAGCACCAGCAGCTTGTAAATGACCACCACCATTGTATTTTTTAGCTACATCATTAATTGAAACAAATCTACTTCTAAGTCTTACTCTAATTTCTGAATCATATTCAGTAAATGTAATCCAACAAAGAACATTCTTAATTGTTGACATTGAAGATATTAATGCTGATGCATCTTCAGGTGCAACTTTAAAACGTTTTTGAATTTTCTTTGAAAAATATATATAACATACACCATTATCTGTTATTTTCATGTGTCTATATACATATGCTTGTAGTCTAAATGAATTTAAATCTTTTAAACCAATTGATGTATATATATATTCTATGTCGATATTTTTAGATATTAAGATTTCAGCAGCCTTAAATGTTAATTCACTAACACCTCTAAATTGGAAACGACCAGTATCAGTAGTTAAACCAGTATATAATGCTTTTGCACATCTTTCAGATATATTTAAGTTCCAGCTGTCAAGCATTAAAGTTAAAATTTGACAAAGAGCAGGAGAAGTAGCATCAACATATTCAAAATCACCAAATTGTTCTGAATCATCATGGTGATCAATTTTAATTAAATACTTACCATTCATAAAACGGTCATCATAAATTCTTGATTTAACAGATGTATCAACAACAATGACTAAAGCATTTTGATAATATTCATCTAATACTTCATCGTTTTCACCAACAAAGCTTATATAATCTGGTATTTTGTCGCCTGTTGCATATACCTTTTTATCTTTGAAATTATCTTCAATAAAATATTTTAAACCAAATTGTGAACCAATACAATCTCCATCAGGTCTTTTATGACGATGAATAATAATAGTATCAAATTCTTTAATTTTTTCTAAGATATTTTCTAGCATATTTCTTCTCCTTTCGTAAGATTAACAAAATCTTGAATCATTTCTTCTGTTTCTTTCCATGAAGGAAGCGTTGCACCACTGGCTTGCGTGTGACCACCACCACCATATTTAACAGCAATCTTATTAATATTATATTTATTACTTCTTATTTCTGTTACTATTGTTCCATCACTTTGTTCAGTAAATGCTGCCCAAATAGATATTTCTCTAATACCACTCATATTATTGATAATTGTTTTACCTAATACTATCGGTATTATACCTAATTCAGTACATTCTTGATATGTATTTTTGATATATGCAACACCAACATCTAATGTAGTAAACTTTAAAGTCATCTTTGCTTTTAATAAAACATTATCTAAATTATCCATATATAAATTGCTATATATATATTCAGCATCTGCTTTTTCTTTTATTAAATAAGATGCCATATCAAATGTTTTAGATGATGGATTATATCTAAATCTACCGCTATCAGTTATCATTCCTAAATATAACATAGTAGCAATATCTTTATTCATAACCATACCAGTATTTTTAATCAAATCAGCAATTAAAGAACAACAAGATTCTCTTGAAGTATCAACAAGCATTATATCTCCATAATCACCTTGTGGAATATG
>DBWT01000043.1:0-7876 GCA_002309035.1 Caryophanales bacterium UBA1231
CTTAATACATTGTATTATGATTTTGGTAATTGCAATATTGATAATACAGAGTTGGGAAGAAGTATTGAACTGGATATTGTTGCTGGAAATGATTCAAACTTATTAGTAGCAGAATGTAAGTTCTCTAAAAATAAACGATCAATTTCTGATTATTATGATATGAAGGAAGATTTATCAGCTAATATATTTAAAAGTTATTCGAATGTTGAGTTGTTTTTGTTTGGCGCAGAAGGCTTTAGTGAAGACTTATTGATGATTAAAGATAAAAGCTTAAAATTAATTGATTTAGAAAAAATGTTTGAAAGAAGCAGTGATAAATGAAAAGAATATTAGAGTTTTTAATTATCATTACCTTTGTTATGGTGTTAGTCGGTTGCGGCGCAAAAACGAGAAAAGATGATTTCTTTTCAAAAGAAGAGCTTAAAAATTAGTAAAAGATAAATAATAATTGATATTATGGAGGAAGTAAGATGAAATTAATTTTTAAAATCTTTTGTATGTTGTTTAGTTTGTTTTTTGTGTTAGTTATTTTTGGTTGTCGTTTTGCGCCTTTATCACTTGAAGAAGCAAAATCTAATTTAGAAAATGCAGGATATGAAGTACGAATTGTGCCAGGAGACGAGTTTGTGGATTCTGATGAAAATCCTTTTCCAGTAATTTTAGCTAGCGAACTAGAAAATTATTTAGTTGCAAAAAAAGGAGAAGACATTATTCACATGTTTTTCTTTATAAATACAACTAAAGCAAGTGACAATTATGCATTCATGCAATATAATAAACTATATGGAGGACAAAACAATCAATTAGTTTATTTTGGCACAAAACAAGCTAATAAAGATGCCGGACTATAGATTACAAAGTTTTATAACAAAAGCACTGTAAATATATAAAGTATAGTTTCATGATCGATACTTAAATAGGGCGTTAAAGTTTATAAAAGTTTATAAAGTTTATAAAAGTTTAGAAAATTATTGTAAGTTTAGTTTTTATGTGATAAATTCTGTGAACTTAAATTCATTTAATATCAATTTTGGAAAGGAACCATTTTCGATAATAATCTAATAGAGAAAAAGAGATTTTAAATGCAAGTGTATTTGATGATTCAAATGGCTATATTTTAGACAAATTAAGTATCTCAAAATCACAATTATCGCAATATAAAAAAGTTTTGTATTTAAATGGAATCATAACAGATAATCGCAATAAGATTGAATTTAGATTACCAAGGTTTAAAGAATTTTTGAGTTTTGTAATTGAATATAATAAGTAAGCATAAAATGGGCTCGAGAGTATTGAGTCCATTTTAATTTCATTATTGAAAAATTGTTATAAAAATGGTATAATCTTTAGTTAGAAAGGTTAATCAAAAAAGGTGACAAAATGAGAATCGGTATTGGTAGTGACCATGGTGGATTTGACTTAAAAGAACAAGTTAAAGAATATCTTAAAAGTCTAAATATTGATGTTTTAGACTGTGGATGTTTTAATAAAGAAAGTTGTGATTATCCACTTTATGCAAAAGAAGTTGCAGAAAAGGTTGCGGACAAGACTTTAGATTATGGTATCTTAATTTGTACTACTGGAATTGGTATGTCGATTACCGCTAACAGATATCCTGGTGTTCGTGCCGCTTTGGTATCTAATGTAGATATGTGCAAGATGACACGTATGCACAATAATGCTAATGTCTTAGTAATGGGTGCTAAGTACACAACGTTTGATGATGCCAAAAGTTATATCGATGTCTTCTTAAATACTGAATTTGAAGGTGGTCGCCATGAAAGAAGAATTAACTTAATTGAAAGGAAGTAAAAAAAATATGGGTAAACTTGTTGTATGTGATCATCCTCTAATTCATCACAAATTATCATTAATCCGTGATGAAAAAACCGGAACAAAAGATTTTCGTCAAACTGTATCAGAAATTGGTATGCTTATGGCATATGAAGTAACACGTGATTTTCCAACTATTGAAGTTGAAACTAAAACTCCAGTTGGTTTATGCAAAACAAGAATAATCAATAAGGAAGTTGTTATCGTTCCTATTCTACGTGCTGGTCTTGGTATGGTTGATGGAATTCATGCTTTAATTCCAAACGCTAAAGTAGGTCATGTTGGATTATATCGTGATGAAAAAACATTAGAACCTTGTGAATATTATGCAAAATTCCCTAAATGCATAAAAGATGCATTAGTTTTAATCGTTGATCCAATGCTTGCAACAGGTGGCTCTGTATGTCATGCTATTGACGTAGTTAAAAGAACTGGTGCTAAAGATATTAAATATGTTGGTTTAGTTGGTGCCCCTGAAGGTGTAGGACGTGTACGCAGTGCTCATCCAGATGTTGATATTTATCTTGCAGCACTAGATGAAAAACTAAACGAAAATGGATATATCGTTCCTGGTCTTGGTGATTGCGGCGACCGTTTATATGGAACTAAATAATGCCAGAAAAAATTAAAAAAGAAGAAAACGAAAAAATAGAAGAAAATAACGAAAAAGAAGTGATAAGGGACTCCATGAAAAAAGAAGACCCTAAAGAAAAATATCATTCCTTTAAAGCATTTGCCCGCGCAAGTCATATTGCTTACGGGCTTATAACTTTTATATTAGTTGGAGTGGTAATTGGCTACTTCTTAGACCGCTATTTTCCTGGACATAAATGGATGGCGATATCAATCTTAGTCTTTACATTTTTAGGTATAGTCGATTTTTATCGCAATTTATTGAGGTTAAAATAATATGAATAAAAATAAACAAGTCGAAAGACATATTATCGGCTATGTTTGGATCTATGCAATAATTGTTATCATCATTCTCTTTTTTGCAAGTGGAATGAAACCAGTACTTCCTATTTCTTTTGCACTAGGAGTTGCGACTAATTTGTTATGTTTTACAATCACAGTTAGAGCGGTTGATAGAATTATTGAATATGATACTGAACATGCTCGAGGAATATTAATACGCGCAAATATTGAAAAATATTTATTATATTTAGTGGTTTTAGTCGTTGCTGGTCTTAGTTATAAGTTCCAACAAGATAAAAAAATTCATTTAGATATAATCGCAACGGCGTGTGGTTTTTTATCAGTTCGTTTGATGATCTATTTTAAAGAATTTGTGATTGATAAGATCTTTAAAAATAATAAAGGTCGTGATGTTGATTCAGTAACATTCCCTGATGGAGTAGAACTCTTCCCCGAAAAAGAAGATGAAGAAAAAGAAAATGAATACGACCGCAAATTAAAAAAATTATTAGAAAAAGAAAACGAAGATAAAGAACAAAAAGAAACGAATGGAGATGATAACGATGCAGTGGTTAGTTGATTTTTGGCGTAATTTAACGCCATCAATTAAATCAACCATTATCATTACAATCGTATTATTAATATTTATAGTGATATTAAGAATACTTATGAAGAAATATGATAGTGCTCATCCCGCTAAAGGATTAGTATTATTTGTGGAAAAGTTCTTTAAACTCATGAATAACTTTTCTAAAGAAATGATGGGCAAACGTTGGAAAATATTTGCGCCATATTTCATCACTTTATCAGTATTCTTGTTTGTGGCAAACATTTCGGGATTATTTGGCTTAACGCCACCAACAACGTCTATTACGGTAACAGGTACCCTCGCTATCATTACATTTTTGATGATTCAAATCTTTGGAATGGTTTCAACAGGACCTCGTCAATACCTAAAAGACTTATGCTCACCAATCCCAATGACACCAATGAATATTATCGGTGAACTTGCATTCCCACTTAGTCTTGCTTTCCGTTTATTTGGAAATATCTTAAGTGGCGCAATTCTTACAACTTTAGTATATTCATTCTTTGGTTGGTTATCACTAATTATTACTCCCGGTTTACATCTCGTATTTGATATTGGATTTGGTTTAATTCAAACTTTAGTATTTGTAATATTATCGGCAGTATTTATCGCTAATAAATTTAGCGAAAATGAATTTGAAAATATTTAATTAAGGAGACATATATGAATTTTTTAGCATTCTTACAAAAAACACTTGTTATCTTAGCTGATGCAGTTGCGACATATAATGAATCATATGTCGAAGCAATGGCTCGTTTAGGCGCTTATCTTGGTGCTGGTATTGCGATGATCGCTGGTTTTGGTCCTGGTATTGGTGAAGGTTTCGCCGCTGGTAAAGCACTAGAAGCTGCTGGTCGTCAACCAGAACATTTAGGTAAATTACGTACTTTAATGTTAATTGGTCAAGCAGTATCAGAAACAACTGGTATTTACGCTTTAGTTATTGCTATATTATTAATATTCGTTGCCGTATAGGAGCCTCGTGTAAGTATGAATTATTTAGTAATGTTAGGAGACGCCAAGAGCGAAATTAATGAACTCGTTCGTCAAGGACTAGAAATCATTTTAAATTCGAAAAATGCAGTTCCTTCCATTATTATTCAGTTATGTGCAACTTTAATTTTGTTTCTAGCTGTTAGATTCTTACTTTGGGGTAAGATTACTAAAGTCATTGAAGAAAAAGAACAAAACGAACGTGCCGCTTTTGAAAATTTAGAAAAAGCCAAAGCGGAAGCCGAAGAAGTGCGCAAACAAATCGCAATAGATGAAGAAAAGGCGAAAGAAGAAGGATATAAGATTATTGAACGTGCTAAACAAAAAAGTTATCTTGAAGCCGAAGAAATAATCAAAAAAGCTAATATCGATGCTAATATGAAACTCGAAGAAGCTAAAGAAGAAATCGATAAAGAAATCGCCAAAGCTAATGATCAAGTTAAAAAAGAAATAATTGAAATTGCTTATCTTTTAGCAAGTAAAATCATTAATGAAGAAATTGATAAATCTAAATATGATGAACTTGTTAATGACTTTATGAAAGAAAGGAAGAACGAGCATGACTAGTGCCCTAACAAAAGCCTATGCTGAAGCCCTTTTCACCTCATTAAAAGAAAAGAATTTTGATTTAGATTTAGCTTTATCTGATCTACAAGATATAAATAAAATAATAATGGAAGATGAGATTAATAAATTTTTAATTCATCCTAATATCGATAAAAATGAAAAAATAAATATCATGCAAAAAGCATTATCAGATTTCGATAAAACAATATCTGGATTTATTTTTGTCTTAATTGAAAATGATCGTATTTTAGATTTTTCTGGTATTATTGAATCATTTTCTGAAGAATTAGATGAATTAAAAGGTATTATTAATGTGGAAATAATAACTAAAGAAAAGTTATCACGTGAAAAGTATAATGAAATTATTAAATATTTAGAAAAGAATTATCAAAAGCAAGTAAAAGCTAAGGAATTATTATCTAGTGATATATTAGGTGGTATTATCGTTAAAGTTAATGGTAAAGTTATTGATAATTCTCTTCTTAATAAATTAAAAGCGATAAAAGATGCTGTATTAGAAAACAGGTAGGTAGGCAATATGGCGAATATAAGAATTGAAGAAATTAGTTCTTTTATTAAAGAACAAATAAAAAAATATGAAGGATTATTAGAAACTAAAGAAGTTGGTACTGTCATTCGTGTTGGTGATGGTATTGCTTTAATCCATGGACTAGATAATGCAATGTATGGAGAATTGTTAGAATTTCCAAATGATGTTTATGGTATGGTTTTAAATTTAGATCCTAATTCTGTTGGTGCGATTCTTTTTGGTGAATCAAGTTTAATTAAAGAAGGAGACCCAGTTAAATGCACTAAAAGAATATTAGAAGTTCCAGTTGGTGAGGAATTAATTGGTCGTGTTATTGATCCACTTGGAAATCCAATTGATGGAAAAGGAAAAATAAATGCCAAAAAATTCCGTCCAGTTGAGAAAAAAGCAACTGGTGTTATGGCCCGTGAATCAGTAAAAGTGCCACTACAAACAGGACTTAAAGTAATTGATGCTTTAGTTCCAATTGGACGTGGTCAACGTGAGTTAATCATTGGGGACCGTCAAACTGGTAAAACATCAATTGCGATTGATACAATCATTAACCAAAAAGGTAAAGATGTTATTTGTATATATGTTGCGATTGGTCAAAAAGAATCAACAGTTAATACAGTTATTGAAACATTAAAGCGTTATAATGCGATGGATTATTCAATCGTTGTTAGTGCTAGTGCCTCAAACCCAGCCCCACTTTTATATTTAGCACCTTATGCCGGTGTTACAATTGGTGAAGAATTTATGTTTAGTGGCCGTGATGTTTTAGTTATTTATGATGATTTATCAAAGCATGCTGTAAGTTACCGTGAACTTTCATTATTGTTAAAGCGTCCACCAGGACGTGAAGCATACCCTGGTGATGTCTTCTATTTACATTCACGTTTACTTGAACGTGCTGCTAAACTTTCTAAAGAACTTGGTGGCGGCTCAATTACTGCTCTACCAATTATTGAAACACAAGCTGGTGATATTTCTGCATATATTCCAACTAATGTAATATCAATTACTGATGGTCAAATATTCTTAGAATCAAGTTTATTCCATGCTGGTGTTCGTCCTGCAATTAATGCTGGTTTATCAGTATCTCGTGTTGGTGGTAGTGCTCAAATTAAAGCTATTAAGAAAGTATCTGGAACCTTGAGACTGGATCTAGCATCATACCGTGAACTTGAAGCTTTCACGCAATTTGGTTCGGATTTAGATCCAATCACTAAAGCTAAACTAGAACGTGGTAAGAGAACAGTTGAAGTATTAAAACAACCAGTTCATGCCCCACTTGATGTTGAAAAACAAGTTGTAATATTATTTGCGCTTGTTAATGGCTATTTAGATAAGATTGAAATAAATAGAATTAGAGAATTTGAAAATAATTTATTTAGTGCTTTAGATAATTCTAATGATGGAAATGATATCTTAAAAGAAATTCGTGAAAATAAAGAAATTAAAAATCCTGATGCCATAAGGAGTTTCCTTACAAAACAAGTAAGTGAATTTATTTAATTATGGCAGGAGAAGCAAAATCGATAAAAACTAAAATCCAAGCAACCAAGAAAACAGCGCAAATCACTAAAGCGATGAATATGGTTTCGGCATCTAAATTAAAACAAGCAACTCAAGCGATTGAAAATTATATTTCTTTCATTGATAAAATAGAAGAGATAGTCGCAAACCTTGTGGCTAGTGGGGACGCTATCCATCCACTTCTAGAAAGTCATGAGGGAAATAAAACTTGTTATATCATTGTGACAAGTGAAAGAGGACTGGCGGGACCATTTAATTCAAATATTTATAAAGCATTACAAAATGTTATAAAAGATGGTGATGTTGTTTTACCACTTGGTGGTCGGGGTTTTAATTATTGTAAGAATAAATTTAAAACATTGATAGATAGTCCCGTTATCCTTCGTGATGATGTCCGTTTTGATGATATTATATCGTCTTTAGTAATAATGATTAGAGGTTATTTAGGACATGATTTTGATAAAGTAAAAATCATTTATAATCATTTTGTGAATACTTTAAATCAAACACAAGAAATAAGAAATATATTACCTGTTGAAACGAAGAAACTTGATTATGTAAGTAATTATAATAAGATATATGATTTCGAAGGGGGAATAGAAGGTTTACTTGATAAAGTCCTTCCTATCTATATTGAAAATATTATTTATGGTATTATTCTTGATTCAAAAGCATCAGAACATGCATCAAGAATGACAGCCATGAAAAACGCAACAGACAACGCCGAAGAAATAATAAGTTCACTTGAACTTATGTATAACCGTGCTCGTCAAGCAGCGATTACGCTTGAACTTACGGATATCATTGGTGGTGCTAATGCGACAAATTAAAAGGAGACAATAGATTATGGAAAATATCGGAAAAATTGTCCAAATCACCGGACCTGTTGTCGACGTTAAATTTTCTACTGG
>DBWT01000043.1:8046-29097 GCA_002309035.1 Caryophanales bacterium UBA1231
CCAGTTGGTAATGCGACTTTAGGTAGAATATTTAATGTATTAGGGGATAGTATTGATAATCAAAATGATGATGAAATTAAAAAAGCTCGTCGTCTTCCAATTCATAGAGAAGCACCAAAGCTTGAAGAATTATCACAAAATCAAGAAATCTTTGAAACAGGAATAAAAGTAATTGACCTCCTTGCCCCATATATTAAAGGTGGTAAGATTGGTTTATTTGGTGGTGCCGGTGTTGGCAAAACTGTATTAATTCAAGAATTAATTAATAACGTTGCCTCTGTTCATGGTGGTATCAGTGTCTTCACTGGTGTTGGTGAACGTACAAGAGAAGGTAATGACCTTTATTATGAAATGAAAGAAAGTGGCGTTATTAATAAAACAGCGATGGTTTTTGGTCAAATGAATGAACCACCTGGAGCACGTATGCGTGTTGCTTTAACAGGACTTACTATGGCGGAATATTTCCGTGANNTATTATTATTTATTGATAATATTTTCCGCTTTACCCAAGCTGGTAGTGAAGTTAGTGCCATGCTTGGCCGTGTCCCATCAGCAGTTGGTTATCAACCAACTTTAGCAACTGAAATGGGTAAATTGCAAGAACGTATCACCTCAACAAAATTAGGTTCAATCACATCAATTCAAGCAATTTATGTTCCCGCTGATGACTATACAGACCCCGCTCCCGCTACAACATTTGCCCATCTTGATGCCACAACTAACCTATCACGAAAACTTTCAGAAGAAGGAATTTATCCAGCTGTTGACCCACTTGCATCAACTTCTCGAGCACTATCTCCTGAAATAGTTGGTCAAGAACATTATGAAGTAGCGCGTCGTGTCCAACAAACTATTCAACGTTATAATGAATTATTAGATATTATTGCGATATTAGGTATGGATGAATTAGGTGATGAAGATAAGAAACTAGTTGCTCGTGCTCGTCGTATTCGTTTATTCTTATCCCAAAATTTACATGTTGCGGCACAGTTTACAGGTAATGAAGGAAGTTTTGTTCCAATTAAAGAAACTGTTCGTGGCTTTAAAGAAATCTTAGATGGTATGCATGATGACTTACCAGAAGATGCTTTTCGTATGGTTGGTACTATTGATGAAGCAGTTGAAAAAGGAAAGAAGATTTTAGCTTCTTTAGGTAATTAATATGGCAACTGATTTTATTCATGTGTCAATTGTTACACCTAATGATAGTGAAATATCATGTGATACTGATTTCGTTGTCGCTCGTCTTGATAGTGGTGAAATGGGTTTTCTCATTAATCACACACCAGTTTTAGGTAAAATTACTCGCGATTATATTCGCTATAAAGATACATATGTGATAGTAGAAAATGCAATCGTTGATTTCAATGATAACATTTTAACTGTCATTGCCCAAAATGCGGAAGTTGGCACATCAGTTAGCGACGCGATTAAAAATTTAGAAGAGAAAAAAGAGAAATATTTAAAAGAATCAAAACGCAAACTTGTCGATTTTACAGAAGCAGAACGAGATCTAGCTAAATCAATCAAAGAAGCTGGTCTAAGGAATTTTGCAAAATGATTGATATTTATCGTCT
Source organism: Caryophanales bacterium UBA1231 (assembly GCA_002309035.1). Next base: position 9,624 of record DBWT01000043.1, read on the forward strand.
AATATTATTTTTAGGTATTCTTTTAATTGTGACAGCTGTTTCTTATATTTCTCTTCAAAAATTAAATTTTAAAAATCTATTTAGTGAAAATTCAACATCACAAATTGTGACTATTCTTTTATTAATATCTTTATCATTTGGCTTTATTATTGCGATAGGTGTTAATGAACTAATTGGATTAATCGCAAATATATGAAACAAATGATGTAATAAATAAATAGTTTATAATTACGAATCAACTTGTAGTTGATTCGTTTTTTTATAATATATATGTTAGAAGAAGATTTATGAATGTAGAATTCTTGCTTTAGCAAAGGACATTTTTTATTACAACAAAAAAAGGCTGTCAAACACTATAGTGAAATGTTTTTAATCACTATAATATTTGACAGTCCTGTTTTTCACTAAAATGTTTGATTATGCCAAAATATGTTATAGCAATAAAGAGTTTATTTTATAAACTCTTTTTTACTTGCATTTGTGATGAACATACTTGAAATCTTGTTATATATGCTAACTTAAAAGAATAAGACTGATAATAAAAATATCTATTGACGAAAAATGCAATATCTTTTTAAAAATGCTAATTTGTTCTTGTTGAATTGTCAAACAAATGAGACAAAATAAATAAAAAATAAAGAAGAAAACAAAGGGGCTGAAGGGGAAATGCAGTACGTTTGAAAGAAGGGGCATTACTAAATGAATATCATATGATTAGAGAAATAAAGAGATAATTATTTGATATGTTCCGATACGGGTTCGTTTCTAGACAGTATGTTGAAACTGTCGCCCAATTGTTTTGGCGAACTGGGCAGTTAATCGAGAGCAAATCATTTTACTTAGAATAAAAACAAATGTGTCTAATGAAAAGAATTTAATGATGTAAAAAAGTGTCATTATTTTATTGAAAGACAAATTATTAGTTAGATGAAAGTTCAGTCTATCTAGCAAGAAAAAAATTTTGGCTTAATAATTATTTTAAGCCGATATTTTTTATAAAAAAAATAACAAGATTATAATTAATCAAAAATAACGAATTCATTTTGATGTTTATTAATGTTTTATAAATAAAAAAAACAAATCATAAATTTATCGGAATAAAACTTCGAAATCTTTCGGAATATAATTGACAAAACTCTCGGATTATGATAGGATATCTTTGGAGGAATTATTATGAAACCAAATAATTATAAAGATAGAATAATTGATAATATGCTTGATGTGTATTTAGACACATTTGGTGCCGTTTTAATAGAAGGACCAAAATGGTGTGGTAAAACATGGACAAGCAAATGTCATTCCAATAGTGAATTTTTACTTGCTGATCCAAAAGGGAATTTTAATAATAAAAAACTAGCAATGTTGAATCCGGAACTAGCTTTGGTTGGAGAGAATCCAAGATTAATTGATGAATGGCAAGAAGTTCCAAGTATTTGGGATGCAGTAAGAGGTAAAGTCGACGAAAATATAGAAAAGGGACAATTTATTTTAACTGGTTCTACTACTGTAAATAAAGACAAATATATTCATTCTGGAACAGGAAGAATTGCTAGAATTAAGATGAGACCAATGTCACTTTATGAGAGTGGAAAATCTAATGGCAAAATATCACTAAAAGATATTTGTGAAAATACTGCAAAAGACTCTTTTACAGGCGAAGTTAACTTGGATACGATTATCAATTATATATTAGTTGGCGGTTGGCCTGCATCAATAGATATGAATGAAAGACAAGGTGCGTTAATATCTAAAGAATACATAAAAACAGTCTTGAGTGAAGATATCTATAAAGTAGACAATACTAAAAGAGATAGCCATAAGGTTGAACTTTTGTTGAGATCACTTGCAAGAAATGAATCAACAACTGTAACTAATAAAACATTAAAAAATGACGTCAAAGAAAAAGATTTAGATGATATAAACATTGATACTATCACTGATTATTTAAATTTGTTTAATAAACTGTATTTAATTGAAGACATTCCTCCATTTGCGAATAAAATACGCTCTTCATTGAGGGTTAAGCAAAGTGAAAAAAGACACTTTGTGGATCCATCGTTAGCATGCGCTCTTTTAAATTTATCTAAAGATAAGCTACTAAATGATTTAGAGTATTTGGGATTCTTATTTGAGTCACTAGTTGAAAGAGATTTACTAACATATGTTTCTTCATTTGGTGCAAAACTATATCACTATCAAGATTATGAAGGTAATGAAATCGATGCAATAATTGAAATGGAAGATGGATCTTGGTGTGGCATTGAAATAAAACTAGGCGCAAATCAAATAGAAGAAGCAGCAAATAATTTGAATAGAATCAATAAAACAATAATTAAACAAGGTGGAAAATCTGCTAAATCATTATGTGTTATTTGTGGTTTAACAAATGCAGCATATAAGAGAAATGATGGAGTATATGTGGTTCCAATAACTTCCTTAAAGGATTAGTGCATTGTTGTTGATATGCTCACAAGAACATCATGACTCACGTTGAAACTGTTGTTTGTTTTGAAAGAATATAAAAATTTAAATAAAGAGTTAAGAAACAAGTTATTAAAACTTGTTTCTTTTTATAATTCCTAAGTAAATGATACTTTTTAGTTATTTATATTTTTAAAAACGTTTTACTATTGATTAAAATTTGTTAAGTGATATAATTAAAATCGCGGTCGAAAATTAGGGGATTTTTTTGACCAATATTTTGATAATAAGTTTTAAATGAGGAGATAATAATGAGAGATATACTTATTAATATTTTTAAAGACGACACATTTGGTCCAGATATAACTTTATTTGGAATATTTCATGTTTTGTATTTTTTAATTATTATGGGTGTAACATTCTTTTTCGCATATCATTTTCGTAATAAAAATGATGATACAAAAAAGAAGATATTAGACATAATGGCAATAATCATTGTTGTTTTATATTTAGGTGATTTCTTTGTACATCCATTTATGAATAATGAAGATAGTTTATCCGCGGATAAATTACCATTTCACATATGTACAATTGCTTGTCCATTAATCGCTATTACTAGAATCTTTCCAAACAAGACTAAGGCGATAAGTCACGCTGTACCAATTTTAGCTTTAGTTGGGGGATTAATGTACATCACTTGTCCAAATGGCGCAGTTGGTGAAGGTGTTAAAGCCTTTAGTTACCGAATGATCCAAACATTTATTTATCATGGTTTAATATTCACATATGGTATTTGCACTCTAGCATATGGTGAAAACAAATTAGAATACAAAAAGATCTACGTTGAAGCAATTATGATTTTGGCTCTAATCTTAATTTCCCTTGGTGCTAATCATGCATATTCAATCCCTGGTGGTCATCACCATGATTGGTTCTTTACAACTGGTTCATCATTTGGCGTTTCCCCATATTTAATGCCATTCTTAATGTTTGTGATTATTTTTGCGATGTGTAATGCCATATATTTAATTTATTTTGGTATTAAGAAATTAATCCAAAAGAAGAATAACCAAATAAAAAACGATGCAAATTAAATTGCATCGTATTTTTTATTTTTAATTTCTCTTAAAGTAATTAAATAAATGAATACTTTTTGAATTGGTACATCTGATATTTCAATTAAATATTTTTGGAATTTACGGATATCATCTTTGGAAAGACGTTTACGGATACAAACAGTTAAAATACCACCACGTTCTTCGGCACCAATGATTTTAATTCCACTAATTAAAGACTTTAATACTTCCGTTTTACCAGTTAAATATCTAAAATTATTTTTAAGTTCTTTTGTGGTGAAGTAGTCAATCAAACGACCCTTATCCATAAATAAGACTTTATCAAACATATAATCAATTTCATCGATATAATCGGTTGCCATAATGATTGTTCGTGGATATCTTGTATAATGTTCATACATGAATGAATAAAAGTCATGACGATCTTTTAAATCCACATCACTAACGATATCATTATAAATAGTGATATTTGCACGACTTGCAAGTCCACAAATACCTAAAAACAAATGACGTTTAGCTTTTGGCATTTTACAAAATAAGCTGTCCATTTTAATATTAAAATGACGACATAATGTATAAGCATAATAATTATCCCATTTATTATAATTATGAGCCATTTTCATACAAATCATTTTAACAGAAAATGAATCTGGAAAATATGTTTTTTTATGGATATAACAAACACGATTAAGTAGTGATTTATTTTCTTTTAAATCTTTACCATCAACCCAAATAGTTCCACTTGATGGATGAACTTTCATCGTGAACATATCTAAAAGGGTATCAATCCCAGAATCTTTTTTGCCAATTATTCCATAGATTTTTTTATCAAGGAAATTAAATGTAAAATTTTGAATGGAATTACCATTTGATCCATTTTTTGATATATTATCACATAACAAAACTGACATCATAATCTCCTTTCTAAATCTTTATTATTTTACTATTTTTTATGTTAAAAGTCAAGAATTATAAGACTCTTGACTCTTCATTTCCTTTTGTTATAACAATATCATTTTTTGTTATTTCAATTAATTTATTAATTAATAAATCTACTTTATCAACAGGAATAATAATAGTTATTTTAATATTATCACTAAATATTTTTTCTTTTTCTTTATATTCTTTGATATAACGATCAATTAAATTATAATTTTGATAATTAAATTCAAGTGTTAAATCAATACATTTTTCGATTTTTAGTTTTTCGATTTTTGTAATAACTAAAGATGTAGAACTTGAATATGCGCGTACTAGTCCTCCAGCACCAAGTTTGATTCCACCAAAATAACGAGTAACGATTGCTAAAACATTTGTAAGTTCATTTTTTCTTAGGCAATCAAGGATCACAATCCCGGCTGTTTGACTGGGTTCGCCATCGTCACTACATTTTACTACTTCACCTTCATTACCTAAAATATAAGCATAACAATTATGAGTTGCATCATAATATTTTTTTCTAGTATCTTTTAAAATATTATTTATTTCATCAATATTTGTTACCGGATGAATTGTACAAATGAATTCACTTTTTTTTATTTCTTGTTTTTCTTGATATATTTTATTTATTGTGTACATATCTTCACCATTATTTTATGCTAATATTATAAACTAAAATTAGTCATTTATCAACTTTTAATCAATTTTTAAAAACTTGTAGATATTTTCAAGTAAATAAGATATAATTAAAGATGGATAAATATGAAAAATTGATGAAGAAAGACGAAAACGTATTAGGTGACGAATATGGGAAATTCTAATGACCAATACATATTTCAAGCCAAAGAATTACTAAGGATTCTTAGTAATACTGGGCAAGAAGCATATATCGTAGGGGAAGCCTTAAGAGATTTACTCTTAGGTCGTGAGATAAAGATTGTGGAAATCTTTACAACTTTAGCACAAGAAAATGTGGCTAATCTCTTTAGTGATTTAAATCCGATTTTTTATGGCGAATACCAAATAGGAGTAATTTATCAAGATTATCGTTTCTTAATAACTTCTGCCCATGAATACGATGATTCATACAAAATCAAAATAAATGTTCCTCGTCGTCATTATTCTTCATCACTTATGGATTTTTTAGAGAAAAAAGTATTTGCGATAAATACTCTTGCGATGGCTTATAATAATGTTATATATGATTCATTTAATGCGCGTCCAGCCCATGAAAAACGCATTAGAATGATTTGTGAAAAACCAACGCAATTATTTAATCATGAACCAATTAGAATGCTTGAAGCAATTAGACTAGTATCAGAACTTGGTCTAAAATTAGATAAATTAGTTTATAAAGGAATAGTAAGAAAAAGTAAATTAATTAAAGATGTATCACTTGATAAAATAAGTCGTGAACTTGCTTTAATTATTGAAGGTAAATATGCCAAAAGAGCAATTAATATTTTATATAAAACTAAAATATATAAAAGATTAAATTTATTTAAAAATGATATCAAACGTCTTCATGATAATTATCATAAAGAAGATGGTGAAACATTCTTAGCTACTGCTTTAGTAAGATCAAAGAATTATGATTCTTTAGTTGGTAGTGTTTTAGCAAATGAATATAATTTCCATATGTTAGTTAATTTAGCAATAACTAATCCAAAAGCTAATTATGATGTATTCACATTATTTTCAAATGGTGAAAATGCTTGTGTTAAAGCTAATTACATTAATTATATATTAGGTAGATCAAAGAAGAAAACTAATAAGATTGAAAAAGCATATCGAGCATTACCAGTTAAGAAGACATGTGATTTAGCATTTAAAGGTGAAGATATGTTAAAACTTGGTCTTACTACTGATGGCAATTTTATGGAAATGGTATTAGATGAAATCATAGAAAAGATTTTAAATAATGAAATGCCTAATGAATATGAAGTAATTAAAAAATATGTGGAAGGTAGATTAGAAGAATACCAAGAAATAAATGAAGTAACAGAACAAGTTGAAGACATTAAAGAAGAAGAAATAGATTATTCACATGGTCTATTTGGTGATATGGATTTTAATGAAGAAAGTGTTAAACCAAAAGAAGAAGATGTAGCATTAAAAGAATATCATGAATATTCAAAGACGCAAGAAGAATTAGAACGTCGTGTTCATGAATTAGAAATAGATAATTTACGTAAAGATTTAGAAATTGAAATATCAAGAAAGATTAAACAAAATGGAATGTTAGAAACATTAAGTGGTGCTTTACGTGAACAAACAGAAGCAACACTCCATAAAGTTTATTATGATATTTTAATAGCAAGTGAAGAACGTTTCGCTCCACTTCGTGATGATAATAAACAAGAAGAAAATAAAGATAATTAGAGGTTTTTAAATGGAAAAAATCAAGAATGTTAATTTTGGTGATCGTCCAGAAATGGTTTTAAAATTTCAAAATATCCAAATTAGAAAAACTGGCACAAATGGTGATTATGCATCATTAGTAGGTTTTGATGGTGAAGATTTAATTGAAGTTAAAATTTGGTCATTACCAGAAGAAAAGAAAGAATTATTAAAATCTGGTGAAATATATTTTGTGACTGGCGTAATTAAAGATTATCAAGGCAAGAAACAATTTAATGTTAGTGATTTTCGTATCGCTCTTGATGATGAAGTAAATAAAGATGCATTTTATGAATATGCACCACTCACAAAAGAAGAATTACAAAAGAAAATATCTAGTTATATTCAAAAAATAAAGAACCCTATTTTAAATAAAATTGTGATAACAGTTCTTAAAAAATATGCCAATGATTATTTTGAATACCCTGCAGCTGTCACAATTCATCATAATTTTATTGGTGGACTTGCTTACCACGTTTATTCAATGTTAAATTTATCAGATGCATATTTAAAACAATATCCATATTTAAATAGTGATTTAGTATATAGTGGTATTATTTTACATGATATTGGTAAAGTGAAAGAATTAAGCGGAAGTAAAAGTGTTGAATATACAAAAGCAGGAAATTTATTAGGTCATATATCAATTGGTGCTAATATCGTTTCTCGTGAATGTGAAAAAATAGGTGTTTTAGATACCGAAGAAGCAACATGCTTAATCCATATGATTTTAGCTCATCATGGCGAACTAGAATTCGGTTCACCAAAAGAACCATTAATGGCTGAAGCCGCTCTTCTTTATTATCTAGATTATACTGATTCACGTTTAGCTGCCTTAACTAAATATTATAATTCTACAAACAAAGGTGAATATACAGATCAAATATTTGCCTTTGATAAAAAATCATTTTATATTCCAAATATTGATTAAAATAAGCAGGAAACTGCTTATTTTTATTTTAATGCAAGTTACTTTTAAAAAAATGCAACTTACGTTACTTTAGTTGAATTTGTTATTTTAGTGTGTTAAAATTATAATGTCTTTAAAGAGAAAGACGTTAATGTCTATTAATCCCCTAATTAGTAGACTCTCTCTTTCTTATTTCCTACTATTATCAAAATGCGAAAGGTCTCTATTTTAATAGGGGCTCTTTTGTTTTTTATAACGAAAAAAGCCATTTTGTCATAAAAAAATGGCTTATTTTACCCTTTCTAAATAAGATTAAAAAAATGTTTACATTTTATGTCTTTTGTAGTATAATATTAATGTTGTAATGGGATTACTCGCTATTTTTTGCGGTAATTGCCAATATTTAGTGTAAAATTGAATATTATAAGTTTAAGGAGAATAAATTTATGAATGGTATTTTAAAGAAAACACTTCCTATTTTTGCGGCTGTTATTCTTATTTTAGTTATTGTTCTAACGGCAGGAGCAATCAAAAGAAACAACGCAAAAACACCTGATATTGAAGCTAAAGATGAAATCTATCTAGAAGTTAAAGAAACTTTAGGTGGAAAGAGCTTCACTTATTCAGTAACAAAAGGTGAGATTTTTGACGAATTAAAAGGTCAAATCGGCTTAAGTTCTTTAATCACAATGATTAATAAAGAAGTATTAAAGAAAGAACAAAACGCTGATGGCAAATCTTACTGGCAATTAGCAAGTGATGCTAAAGATGACAATGATGTTCTAGAAATCTACAATCGTATGGATAAAGACATCTATGGCACAACTGATCAAGAAACTTTAACTGATGAAGAAAAAGCCGAAAAGATTCATGAATTTGCATTATCAATGTATTCTGGTTATGGTTACACTATTGATGAAGCAAATTTAAAAGGTAGCCAAGATTTAGTTGAACATTACACATTAGTTCTTGCCAAAGAATTATATGCAAAAGATGCTTTAGCAAAAGCTATCGCTGAAAAAGAAGATTATTTCTCAAATGATGATATCGAAAATTATTATAAATCACATTATAATAAATCATATTATGCAATCATCGTTCCATTTGAATCTTCTACACAAGCTGATGTTGCTTTACAACAATTAGGTTTAGGTACAAGTTCTTGTTGGTACACAGTTGATGTTAAAGAAACTGATGATGGTACTGATATTTATGAAAAAGAATTAAAAGATCACGCTACTGTTAAACAAGTTGTCGAAGCATTCATTAAGATTTATAATACTGTTTATGCATATACAGGAAAACAAATTACTGCCGATTTATATGAAGAAATTAATATTGATGCTGCTAAATTAGAAAGCGCTAAAACTGCTTTAAATGAATTAAAGACTACTGGCGTTAATGCATTCACATCAAAAGAAGATTATGAACCATTAAGTAATGTTGCATTAGGTGCACTTGATGTATTAAAAGCTGAACTTGAAGCTAAGAACATTACTGAAACTGGTGTTCAAAAAGCAATCGAAAAATTACAAGCTGCTGCTTTACTTGTTAGTGGTGGAGAATTACCAAGCACTAATGATGAAATCGTTAAAGATGTAGATGCTGCTATCAATGCAGTTAAGGGATATAGCGAAAGCTCAATCAAATTTGATCTTACAAAAACTGATTCTCCATTATATTGGGATTATGATGTATTATCAAAATATGATTCAACTCTTCCAAGTAAATTAAATAACAGTTTATCAATTTATACTCCATTCACTAATGGTGATGACAACGCTGTTGAAAATGGTAGCGATGCTACATGGTATACAAGAAACGTTATTACAAATAGTGGTGTATCATATTTCATCTTAAAACTTGGTGAAGTTACTACTACTGAATTAACTGATGAAATTAAAGCTGATATTAAAGTTGCTTTAACAGAAGAAAAAGTAAATGAAATTTCAACAGATGACCTAGAAACAAAAGTTTGTGAATTACGTGAAAAATACAATGTTGTAATTTTTGATAAAGATTTACAAAAAGAATATATCGCTAACTGTGAAAAATATAGCGTTGAACATAAGACTAATAAGAAAAATAGTGATACTTTAGTTGCAAAAATCGATGACAAAGAATTCTCTGTTAATGATTTATTCAATTATATGGATAAGACTTTAGGTCTTGCTAGTGCTATTAGTCATATCACTCAACAAAGATTAATCGTTAATACTTATTTTGATAAATATTATGATGCAGCTACTGATAAGTGGACTGATGAAGGAAAGACTATAAAAGAAAATATTCGTAGTAATATTGAAACTCAAAGACTTAACTTCTTATCTGGTGCATATTCATATTATGGATATACTCCATCTGCAAGTTATACTTGGGAAGACTTTATGTTTGATATTAACGGCGTAAGAACTGAAAAAGAACTTGCAATGTTAAGTTTATATGGTCAAATTTCTAATGATTTTATTAAGAAGACTATTGAATTCGTATCTGTTAATGATGAAAAAGAACTTGATAAAGTTGCCTTCTTAATGAATGAAGAAGATGCTTTAGCATCTGCAGCATGGACTGTTTTAAAGAATAGAATGACTGATATGATTACTGACAAATTCACTGTTAATGGTGAACATCTACTTGTTAGTAAATATAAAGATCCAGCTGAAGCTTATAACTCTGGTACACCAGTTAGTCCATTAGATAGCGAAGCTGAATTAAAATGGACTGCTGAAGAAGAAGCTTTAGCAAAAGAATTAATTGAAAAAGTTTATGAATATTTATTAACAGTTGAAGGAACATACACTGCAAAACTTGGTAATATCGTTAATGCATTCAAGAATGCGCCATACGAAGTTACTGGTAACCCTGTTGTTGTTAATTCTTCAAATGAAAAATTAGATTATGTATTAAATTATCCTGGTGGATCAATTGATGTTTCTAAATATAAATCAGCTGGTTTATATGTTAAATTCGAATCTTTAGGCAAATTTACTGAAGGTAAGATGGTTAAAGAATTTGAAGATGCTGTTAAGACTATTTGGGCAAAAGATAAAGCTGATAATGATTCTAATCGTATCACTGTTTATGCTGATAGCGAAGGCAAACATGCAATCAAGACTCAATTTGGATTCCATCTATACATTAACTTAAGTAGTACATTTGTTAATGAATATGTATCACTTGGCGAAACTGAAAAATCAGTATTACCAAGCTTACAAGAAATTAGAACTAAGAACATGATTGATGCTCTTAATGCATTAATTACTGATGATACAAGTGATGCTGAAAAAGAAAAGATCAATGCTAAAGTTAAAGAATTACAAGATACTTTATCAAGTGATGCTACAACAGCACTTAGCACATATTATTCAGTAGTTATCGCTGAATTCACTGGTTCATATTTCTCAGCATTATTACAACAAAATGATGTTGCTAAAATGGCTAATGGCACATGGACTAATGGTGAAGCAACTGTAACACTTAATAGTTCTATTTACACAAATGCTGATATTGTTAAGATGATTAATGTTAATAATGAATCTACATTTAAATCAAATATTACATATCTAAAAGCTGATGACTTAGATAGTTTCAATTTAACTAAGGATTGGCTAGAAGCTAATAAGTAAGGAGGGAGATTACATGAAGAAAATAACTAAATTATTTATTGCTTTAGTTCTTGCTTTCATCGTTTTTGTAGGCGTTGGCTGTGGAAAAGATAATTCTTCAATTCGTGAAAACCCTACTCTTGCTGATGGTAATGAAGTATTTTATACAGTTTCTGAAGATAGTTATACATATTCAGTTACTAAACAAGAAATGTATGCATATTTAAAACATGAACGTGGTGCAAGTAGTTTAATTACTATGGTTGATAAATATTTATTAAGCCAAGAAAAGAACGCTGATGGTAAATCTTATTTAGAACTTGCAACTGATGAAGAAGTTAAAAAATTCATCGATAGTGAAGTATATGGTAGTGATAAAGATTCTTTAACTGCTGAAGAAAAAGCTGAAAAAGAAGCTAAATTCTTAGAATCATTCCGTAATAATTTTGATTGCTTCGATGATAATATTTATGGCGAAACAATTCTTAATCGTTATAAAATTACTGTAGCTCAAAAGTTATATGCTAAAGATGCTTTACAAAAAGAATATGCTGATAAGATGGCTAAATATGAAGATGAAACTAACACAGAAGTTACTTCTCCATATTTCAGTGATACACAATATGCTGGCGTTTATGATAAGAAAGATGAAAATCAATCTACATTTAATGCTATCATTGTTCCATTCACAACACAAAAATCTGCTTTAGCTGCTAAAGAAAGTGTTGGCGAATTAAATTCTAAAGATGCATTCATTAATCTTTATAAAGTTGTTTATGGTTATAAATACACTGATGAATCAGTATTTGCTTTAAAAGAAGCTGATATTAATGCAACTGTTCTTGCAAAATTAAATGCTTTAGAAGATGGCAAAGGAACTGATACTCCAATTGAAGTTAATGATGGTCAATTATTTGTTTATGTATATCGTATTAATGGTGATGTTAAAACTAAATTCGCTGATTTAGACGATGATGCAAAAGAAGCAATTAAAGCAAAAGATTCTGCTTTCACTAAAGAATTATTAGATAATGCTTTAACTACTACATATATTTCAACTAAGATTGTTGAATTACGTGCTAGTAAGAATCTTGCAATTTATGATGATGTATTAGAATTTGCATATTCAAGTGCTATTGCTAATTATGGTACATATACAGAAAATACTGAAAAGAAAGATTATGTAGCTTCAGTTGATGGTAAAGAATTCGCCACAAGTGAATTATTTGATCAAATGGTTGCTGATGCTAAATACAAAAATCTCCAACAAATCATCACTAACAAACGTTTAGTTAAGAATCCTAAATTCAATTCATTCTTAGTTAATGGTGCTTTAACAGAAGAAAAAGCAACTGAACTTGAAAACAAATTAACTGAAGAAAAGAAGAATTTCAATGATGGTACTTACAAGACTTATGGATATGATCCAGCTCTTGTTACTTGGAAGACTTTCTTAGAAGGAACATATGGAATTTCAAGTGATGAAGAATATAAAGATGTTGTATTAGTAAGTGATGTTATTGCTGCCTACAAGAAGACAGTTAATCCATTAGAACAATATACTGAATCAACTGATGAAGATGGTAAGAAGACTTACACATTTAGTGCTGATGATACTCATCCTTATTGGAATAAGATTAATGCTGCTATGAATGAAGCAAGTGCTGAATATTTCAACGTTACTGGAGTTCATGCTTTAGTATCACTTTATGATGATGTATTTAGTTATGCAAATAACGCAACTCAAATCGATCCAACAGTTGAAGGTAACTGGACAGTTGAACAAATTAATGGTGCTAGAGAATTAACTCGTGAAGTTGTTGATTACCTTGTTGTAGAAAATGGTACTTATGCTAAAAAGCTTGATAAATTAGTTGAAGCTTATAAGAGTGCTCCGCTAGTTGAAGGAACTCCATTAAGTACATTTGCTTATGGTGCTGATAAATCAATCAATTTATCACATTATAAAGCTTTAGGCTTAACTTTAATTTGGCAAAACTTAGGTACATTCTCAAATGGTTCTATGGTTGAACAATTTAATAGTGTATGTAAGGTTGTTTATGACTATATTTATGATAAAGAAAATAGTCCAATTAAGGCTTTAGATGATGCTGATGAAGTTGGTTATGGTGACGATATGTTCATCACTTATAGAAAAAATGGTGAAGACATTACTGTATCAAGAATTCCAACTAAATTTGGTTACCATGCATTTGTAGAAACTGCAACTACTAAACGTACAAATCTTGAAGAAGAAGATAGCGGACTTGTTCGTTATGTTCCTACTTTAGAAGAAATTCAAAAGAACGCTAGCGGTCAAACAGTTTCATCTAAAGTTAAGACAGCTATTTCTACTTACTATAATGCTTATTCAAGTGAATTAAGTGGTGATTATTTCTATCAAATCTTACTTAATAATGAATTAAAGAACTTAGTAAGTGATGAAAACTTCAAGACTTATATCGATAATTATAACGAAAATATCTTTAATAATTGTTTCAAAAAGATTACTAAAGATTTTATGAATTAAAATATTAAGGTTGGATTTATCCAACCTTATATTTTCATTTTACAAATCATTATAAATTTTGTATAATAATATATAATATTTTATTGCGTAAGAAAGGAGATATTATGAAATTTTGTGTCTTAGGTAGTGGCTCTAGTGGCAATATGACTTATATTGAAGCTGGTAATACTAAACTTTTGATTGATTGTGGTTTATCACTAAATGATGCTTGTAAAAGAGCACCTAATCTTGATATAAGAAATGTTAGTGCTGTATTCATCACTCATGAACATACTGACCACGTTTCCTTTCTTCCAACCTTTATTAAGAAAACTGGGGCAACTGTTTATATCAACAAAAAAACATTTGATGCCTTACATCCAAACATTCGTGATGGACTAGTAGGGGCGAAGATTGCTTTCATTGAAGGTGATAGTTGTTATAAAATTGGTGATGTGGACATATGTACATGTACATTATTACATGATTCTGCCAATAATTTTGGTTACATCGTTAGATATAAAAATAACCAAGTAGGCACATTTACTGATACCGGTATTTTCCCAACTCGTTATAAACATTTAATTGGTGAACTTGATGCTCTCCTTATTGAAGCAAATCATAATATAGAATTATTACAAAATAGTCACCGACCATATTTAGTGATAAATAGAACATTATCTTCAACTGGTCATATATCTAATAAAGCATGTTTTGATCTTTTAAAAGAGACATTAACAAAAAGAACTAAATATGTAATATTAGGTCATGTTAGTAATGACTGCAATAACGATGAATGTATAAAAGAAGAAATCATTGATAAATTTAAAGATAGTGGAATTAAGTTTATTATTGCTAGAAGAAATGTGGCAACTGAAGAGGTAATATTAGATGATTAATATCAAATTAATAGTCATTGGCAAAATAAAAGAAGATTACCTTAATGATGCCATAAATGAATATTTAAAACGTATTAAACCAATGGCAAATTTATCTTTAATAGAATTAAAAGAATATACTAATTTTGAACAAAATCGTAATTTAAAAGAAGAAAGTAAATTAATATTAAATAATATAACTGATAATGATTTTGTGGTCACATTAGAAATCCTTGGTAAAGAATTAAGTAGTATTGAATTTAGTGAATATATTAATAATCATTATTTATATAATAATAAGAATCTAACATTTGTGATTGGTTCTAGTGATGGCATAGATGAAGATATCAAGAAAAGAAGTGATTATAAATTATCATTTTCTAAAATGACTTTTCCTCATCAATTAATGCGCGTTATCTTTTTAGAACAATTATATCGTGCTTTATCAATTATTAATAACAAGAAATATCATAAATAAAATAAATTATATAGAAAGGAGTCCCTAGTTATGGCAGTATTTGATCTCGTCAGTAAATATTCACCAACTGGTGATCAACCACAGGCAATAAAGAAATTATCAGATAATGTGAATGATGGTGTATATGCCCAAACATTACTGGGGGCAACTGGTACTGGTAAGACATTTACTATTGCGAATGTTATAAAAAATACTGGCAAAAAAACTTTAGTTCTTGCCCACAATAAAACTCTTGCTGGACAACTTTATAGTGAACTTAAAAGTTTCTTTCCGAATAATCATGTAGAATATTTCATTAGTTATTATGATTATTATCAACCAGAAGCATATGTTGCATCAAAAGATTTATATATAGAAAAGGATGCATCAATCAATGATGATATCGACCAAATGCGTCATAGTGCTGTATCAAGTTTACTTTCATATGATGATGTAATAGTTGTTGCATCGGTATCATGCATATATGGTATTGGTGATCCTGATGATTATAAAGAAAAGATGTTAGTTTTAAAAGAAGGAATGACAATTGACCGTAAAACCCTTTTATTAAAACTTGTCGATATGCAATATAAAAGAAATGATATTGAACATGTGCGTGGTACATTTAGAGTACGTGGTGATAATGTCGATATCTTTCCAACTTATACAAAAGAAGAAGGAATAAGATTAGAATTTTTTGATGATGAACTCGAAAAAATTAAAATATTTGATTCAATTACTGGTAAAACAATATCCGAAAAAACAGTTATATCAATTAATCCAGCCACTTTGTTTGCGGTTGGTAATGAAAAGCTCGAAGAAGCAATACGCCGAATTGAAGAAGAATTAGAATCACAAATCAAATTCTTTAATGATAGAGGATTATTACTTGAAAAAGAAAGAATTGAAAAACGTACTAAATACGATATCGATATGTTAAAAGAAGTGGGATATTGTAGTGGGATTGAAAATTATTCAAGACATTTATCATTACGTGAAGAAGGAGAACGTCCTTATACATTAATTGATTTTTTTGGTGATGACTGGCTCCTTGTGATTGATGAAAGTCATGTTACGATTCCTCAGTTACATGGTATGTATAATGGTGATAGAAGCCGTAAATTAGCCTTAGTTGAGAATGGATTTCGTTTGCCATCAGCCCTCGATAATCGTCCTCTAACATTCGAAGAATTTACGTCATTAATTAGACAAGTGATATTTGTAAGTGCAACACCGGGGAAATATGAGCTTGATTTTGGCGAAATAACTGAACAAATCATTCGTCCAACTGGACTTTTAGACCCCCTTGTCGAAGTACGCCCAATTACTGGTCAAATCGATGATTTAATTAAAGAAATAAGGGTTCGTAGCGCTAGATCGGAACGTGTTTTAGTCCTCACTCTTACAATCCAAATGGCAGAAGACTTAACGAAATATTTAAAAGATTTAAATATAAAAGTTAATTATTTACATAGTGAAATTAAATCATTAGAGCGCTTAGAAGTAATAAGAAATTTAAGGCAAGGTAAACATGATGTATTAGTTGGTATTAACCTTTTACGTGAAGGATTAGATATCCCCGAAGTATCATTAATAGCGATTCTTGATGCCGACAAAGAAGGATTCTTAAGGAGCGGTACATCATTAATACAAATCATTGGTCGTGCTGCTCGTAATCAAAATGGAAAAGTTATAATGTACGCCGATAACGTAACTGATTCAATGAATTATGCAATATCAGAAACAAATAGACGTCGTAAAATTCAAAATGATTACAACATTAGTCACTTTATTACACCAAAAACTATTTATAAAGAAATTGGTGAAGCATTAGTTGTGACTAAAGAAGCTAGTGATAAAGAAGAAGTTCTTGATTATCAAGAATTTATGAATTTAAGTAAGATAGAAAAGAAGAATTTCATTGAAAAATTAGAAAAGGAAATGCGCGAAGCTGCTCGTAAATTAAATTTCGAAGAAGCAATGAGTCTTCGTGATATTATTATTGAAATAAAAGCAAGTATGTAAAAATAATATAATTTGGAAGGAGGCCCAATTATGGAAAAGAAACCAAAAGTAGTAGTCGGTTTATCAGGTGGTGTTGATTCCGCGGTATCCGTTATTAAATTACAAGAATTAGGATATGAAGTTGAAGGCATGTTTATGCGTAACTGGGATTCATCACTAAACAATGATATTTTAGGTAATCCTCATACTATGGATGATGTATGTCCTCAAGAAGTTGATTATATGGATGCCCTTGCGACCGCAAATGAACTAGGAATCAAATTACATCGTATTGATTTCGTTCAAGAATATTGGGATAATGTTTTTAATTATTTCTTGTCAGAATATAAGAAATTTAGAACTCCTAATCCAGATATATTATGTAATAAAGAAATCAAATTTAAATGTTTCTTAGATAAAGCAATGGAAATGGGTTTTGATTACATTGCGATGGGTCATTATGCTAGAATCACCCATGAAAATGGTAAAACTATTGTTTATAAAGGAATTGATAAAAATAAAGACCAAACTTATTTCTTATCACAATTATCACTAAAACAACTTGAAAAGGCCTTATTCCCAGTTGGTGATCTAACAAAAAGTGAAGTACGTGAAATTGCATCTAAACATAATTTAAAAATCGCGAAGAAGAAAGATTCAACTGGTGTATGCTTTATTGGCGAAAGAAATTTCAAACAGTTTTTAGAAAATTATTTGCCGGCTCAACCTGGTAATATGGAATTACTTGATGGTACAGTTGTTGGGCGCCATGACGGACTTATGTATTACACAATTGGACAGCGCCATGGCCTAAAATTAGGTGGTGAAGGTGACGCTTGGTACGTTTTAGGAAAAGATGTTAGTCGTAATGTTTTAATCGTTGGTCGTGGAAGTGATCAAGAATATTTATATTCAAATAGATGTATTGTTAGTGGCATTAACTGGATTGGTGAAGAATTTCCTCATGATGAAGATTATTATTTAGATATTGCGGTGAAATTTAGATATCGATCAAATGATGTTAAATGTAAAATCCATTATATTGATAATGATAAAATAGAAATCTTATACCCTGATTGTTTTAAATCAGTAACACCAGGACAAGCAGCTGTCTTTTATGATGGTGAACGCTTATTAGGTGGGGCCACAATTGATGAAGTTTATATGGATAGTGAAAAGAGGAGATACTAATAATGGAAAAGATTATTGGCTCTATCCAAAGAGTCATCTTTAGTAATAAAGATAATTCTTATGCCGTAGTATCTTTAAAACTGGATTATGATTCTAAAGAAATGAAAAAAATCCAAAATTTATTAATTACTAATTTATTAACGGTAACTTGTTATTACGACCGCTTACCAGTTAAAGATGAAGAATATATTTATTTTGGGGATTTTGTGGATACTAAATATGGAATGCAATTTAAAGCCGAATCTTTTTCCAGACCGAATGCCGATACTTTAGAAAGTGTTGTAACATATTTATCAAGTGACTTTTTTCCAGGCGTTGGAAAAGCCCTTGCCAAAAAGATATATGATACATTAGGAAACACTTGTCTTGATATCATAAGAAATGATAAAAAGGCTTTAGATAAAGTCACAGGCTTAAGTAAAGATGTTAAAAAAACAATTTATGATACATTAGTTCAAAATGAAGAAAAAGAGCGCCTAACATTATCATTTGTGGGAATTGGTTTTACCATGGCAATGGCCAAAAGAATCGTTGCGACATTACCACCAAAAGATGCTAATATGGCATTAAAAAATCCTTATTTATTAATTGAAAAAATTGAAGGAATAGGTTTTTTAAAAGCAGATATTATTGCAAAAAATATTGGTATTGAAGATAATAATCCTTTACGCGTAAAAGCTTGTATAATTTATACAGTTAATCATTATAGTTATAATAGTGGAAATTCTTATATTGAAAAAGAATTTTTAATTCAAGAAGTAAAAAAGATTTTAAACCGTGATAAAGATGTTGTTAGTAGTGATGATTTAGCAGAAATGATTGATGAATTAATCATGGATGGTAAATTAATAAAAGATGATGAAAATAATATTTATGATATTAATATTCATCATGCAGAAGAAAAACTAGCTGTTAATATCGTATCAAGAATTAAAGCTGAACCAATTACAACATTTAAGGATGAAGATATCAAAAGTGCTTTAGAAAAAGTAAAACAAAATAATAAAATTATTTATAGCGAGTTACAAGAAAAAGCCATTATTACTGCATTAAAAGAAAATATAATGATTATTACTGGTGGACC
>DBWT01000043.1:29174-30947 GCA_002309035.1 Caryophanales bacterium UBA1231
GCCCCAACTGGAAGAGCAAGTAAAAGATTAAATGAAGTAACTCATCATCCAGCCCAAACTATTCATAAATTTTTAGGTTATGATGGCAAAAGATTTAATTATTCAAGTGATAATTTAGTCGATACGAAACTTGTTATTATTGATGAAATGTCGATGGTTGATGTCGTTTTGGCATCGAAATTATTTGATGCATTACCAGTCACATCAAAAGTTGTGATTGTTGGAGACGTTGATCAGATACCATCAGTTGGTCCGGGTGAAGTATTAGAAGATATCATTAAATCAAAAGAAATCACAACAATTAGATTAAATGAAATCCATCGTCAAGCTAAAGATTCGACGATTATTTCTCTTGCTCATGATATTAATAATGGATTTATCCCAGAAAATATTATGGAAGCTCAACATGACCGCATCTTTAGTTATTTACGTGATGACTTAATCACAAATAATATTATAAAAGTTGTTGAAGATGCTCTTAAAAAAGGTTATGATCTTCTTCATGATATCCAAGTATTAATCCCAACATATAAAGGTGAACTTGGAATTGATAATATTAATAAAATATTACAAGAAAAATTTAATCCTCTTGATGAAGATAACGAAGAAATAAAATATTTAAATCATCGTTTTAGAATAAATGATAAAGTGATTCAACTTGTTAATCGTAATCAAGATCAAATAATGAATGGTGATATTGGTTATGTAAAATCATTCATTTATACAAATGGAGAAATTACTGGTTTAGCAGTCCAATTCGATATGAATATTGTGGAATATATCAAAGAAGATTTTGATGAATTAAAACTTGCTTATGCGATATCAATCCATAAATCACAAGGTAGTGAATTTAAAATTGTCATAATACCTTTATCAAGACAATACCGAATTATGTTACAAAGAAGACTATATTACACGGCTATAACAAGAACAAAACAATTCTTAGTTATGCTTGGTGATATTGAAGCTTTAAAAATAGCTGTTAATTCAACGGGTTTTAAACGTAAAACAAGATTACAAGATTTAATCACAAATAGTGTTGGAAAAAAGATCTTAACTCCATATGATTTTATGTAAAAAAGCTATTAATCAATTTGATTAATAGCTTATTTTAATTTAAATAATTTTTCTACTATTTCAAGAGTTTCGTTAAGCGTTCTATTATCATCTCTTAATAAAACATTAAATCCAGAATTTAAAAATTCATTATATCGTTCTTTGGAATTAATTCTTTTTAAACATTCTTTAAAATTATTAAGAGCATAAATAGGATCTTTTTCTTCCATCATTAATTTGTATAAATATTGTTTTTCTTTGTCGGGACGATTGAAAAATTCATCAATACTTCTATTAATATCGGTAAGCATCACTAAAACGTGGTTATTATCAGATATTTTTTTTAATGTTTCGATACTAATATTAGTATCCACAAATATTAATTTATCATCATCTTTTATCTTTTCTAAAATCTTTAGTTCTAATATTTCACATTCTTTTGTGACATCATTAATCCAACGTTCGTATTCATCTGGTGTGCGTCTTATAAAATCATGGAAATCAACTAAATCCCTAGTATAACAGAGATTAGGAAATTCATTTTTATCAAGTCTTTCATCCACCAAGCTGTCATGATAGTTCTCCTCACAGGCGATACCATCGTATTTTTCCGCAAGGCGCTTTACCAATGTGGATTTTCCTGCATACGCAGTTCCGTTAATGTAATATATTTCGTTCATTTTATGCTGTTTTCCAAATACTTAACCAAACCGACAG
>DBWT01000045.1:0-3128 GCA_002309035.1 Caryophanales bacterium UBA1231
CTTAAATAATTCATAACATTGAAATATATCATCGTTAGTTTGTTTAATTTTATTATTATCAAATAGCAATCCAAATTTCAAAATGTCATGTAACAAGCTTTGCTTCAAGATTGCAAAGCTCTAATTTATGATTTAGAATGTTGACAAAAAGAAGTATGTATGTTATATTACACTATAAATTATTTAATTACTTAAGCGAATAAATTAAAAAAGGAGAGTACCTTAATGAACAAAATATTTAAACTAATAGTTGTATCTTTTGCATTATTAATAATGGCAAGCTGTCAATTACAAAACAATAATAAAGATAATGAAAAACATGAAACACCAGTTGAAACATTCATTGAAAAAATACAAGACGGACATTATTCAATTGGTATGACTGGTTGGAGAACATCAAAGGTGTACTCTAATGATTTGGTTGTTGTGGACTATGATGACCCAACTTATGATGATGATGTCTATATGACTGTTAATAATAATGAAACATATACTGCACCAATAATTGATAATGTATTGGATGAACAATATATAACTTATTTTGGAGAGGGACATGCTTGCGATGTTGTTAATACTCTTCTTCCAAATTACTGGCTTTTATTAGCTGGTGATAACATTTGGGATATTTTCACGAGCTATGGAGACAATCCTCTTTTATATAAAATCATTAATAGTACAATTATTTCTCAAGTAGCTTCTATTTATGGTAATATGCGTCAATCAGATATTGGCTTTATTGAAGAAACACATTTAATTCTTGCTGATGAAGATGTTACTTCGGCTATAGTTTGTCTTAAATTTTATGAAGAATATGGTGAAGATGATATGATCATCGACATAAAATTTAACGTTAATAAACCTTCTTCATTCCCTACCGATTCTTGGATGGATAATCCTAATAGAAGTTATCCAGAAAAGCCTACTGATTGGACTGATGAAGATGTAACTGCATTTTGTTCATTATTTGGCCAAGATTATAGAGAATCAATGTCAGATGTTGTACCATTCCCTGATTATGCTACTGTAACATTTAAAAGAGATGGAACTTCAACATTTTTAAATAACGAATTTATAGTCCGTGATACTAGAGCTACTGAAGAAGATTTAGAAGTTTATGCTAATAAACTTGTCAATGATTATGGTTATGATATTTATGAAGAAGAATTAAGTGATGGTAGTAAGATTAATCGTTATGATTTACTAGTAGGTATGTATAAAGAAAATCATTTCTTTTATGTATCGATATATCTAGAATATGATAATGGAATAACTTTATTATTACAACAAAACTTTAATTTCATTAGATACACAGGTAGAAATACAATCAATGCTTTAATTGCTGGATATCATTTCCCAGCACTTCCAGCTTCTAGTGAACTTACAAAGTTTGATAGTATTGATATGGTTTATCCTCAAACATTAGGAATTAATTTCTTTGTTAAATATGAACTTGCTTTAGAAGTTAGCATTCAATATCTTGATGTTTTTGAAGCAATGGAATATATTGATGCATATGTTGGTATTTTACAAGATAATGGTTTCTTTTTAGATGAATCTTCTGGTCTAAGTCATTCAACATTAGAAACAGAATCATTTAAATCAACATTTGAATATACAATTGATACAGCAAATAAACAAATTTTAATTATGTATCGAAATAGTACCTACTATGAAGATGATGTCGCAAACGAAATCATTACTAGTATGGGCTTCCCATCAATACATCTAGAAAATTTCGTTTCTTCAGCTAGAGATTTAACTCTTTTTTATCAATATCAATATGGAGTTACAAATGAAAGAGTTCTTCAAGCGGATGTACAATTCACATCACCAGAATCTAAAGTAGAATTCTATGTTGATTTTGAAGCTGCTTTAAATGAATTAGGATTTGTCGAAGTTGATCCAATTATGGTTCAAGTTCCTTACAAGAATAAAGGCTATTATAATTCTGCATTAGGTTTAGTAGTTGCTTATAATGAAGATTACGAAAGTATTGCTTCACTACACTTTATTAAAAAGAATAAATAGAGTTTTTATCAATAGAAGTAGCTTATGATGAAACACTTTGATGTACAATCTATAAATAGTAAAAATATTCAGCCTATTGATGATCAATTACTCAAACAAGATGATATTACTTTTTTGAAAATAGTAAATGTTGATATTAAGTTATATTTTATTAATATTAAAAACATCACGCTTGAAGAAATATTTCAAAAATATTCACAAGACATAAAACAAGAAGATATTGACAAAATGAATGAGTTTAAACTCGCATTAAATCAAAAACAATCAATCGTTTCATCAATACTTAAGAATAAATATGTTCCATCTCAAATATATTATAATGAATATGGAAAACCATTAAATGATGATCTATTCTTTAATGTTTCACATTCAAACGAATATGTTGTTATGGCTATAAGTAAGAAATATTCAGTAGGCATCGATATTGAACATATTAAAAAAGATGTTAGTGATGATTTGATTAATTATGTTTGTTGTGAAGAAGAAGTTGAAGCAATCAAAACAAGTGAAAGAAATAAATTATTTTACGTTTTATGGACAAGAAAAGAAGCAATCCTTAAATGTAAAGGTATAGGGATTGTTCATAATTTAAAAGATTTATTAAAAGATAATGAGATCTATTCTTTATATAGTTATTTAATTGATGATTATGTATGTTCGCTTGCTGTAGATGTTAAGAATACTAAATAGTTAAGAAAAAAGGCAGTTTTTCACTGCCTTTTTGTCATTTAATATTTTAAAATAAAACTCTAAACATTTCTATCGCGTTTTCTAAGTTTGACTCTTGCGAAAATAAGATAGAATGTAATTATCCATACTGGAAGAATGAACATAAGAGCAAGCCAAGGAATTTTATATTCTGGGTTTTCTTCACGTGTGATGATTCTAAAGAAGACAAGTATATCAATAACATAAAGAATTGCACGCAAGGCATAAAAGACAATTGAAACGATTAAATCGATAGTTGCCCGTTGCTGAAGTGTAGAACCTTCTGCAGCATAATCAACAAAACTAAATTCAATGAATGACCATGCTATAACAACAGCCGCAAACTCAATAAATAGTCATGCAAAACAAAGAATCTTTGATGCAAAGATTTT
>DBWT01000045.1:3195-6140 GCA_002309035.1 Caryophanales bacterium UBA1231
ATTTTAACATTTATTGATGTCTTATTTAAATTATTAATTAATAAATATTTAGCACAATGATTGCTTTTTATGAATATAAACCATATAATATATTTAATGAATAATTCAATATATTAAGGAATAAGAAGTATGGTAAAACTAAGAGATATGGTATATGATGATATTCAAGATTATGTTAGATGGTTTACAAAAGATATAACTTGGATGAAAACTGATGCTCCTTGGGAAAAGAACGAATATAATGAACGAGAAGAACTAAAAAGCTGGACTGAATATTATCAGTATGTAAAAAGTTTACAACCAAATGACATACGTTATAAATTTGAAATTGAATGTGATGGTAAACATATTGGTTGGGTATCAAGCTATACTGATTTAGATTATCTTGAAAACAAAGAACAGATTTTAGCAATAGGTATTGATATACCCGAAGTTTCTATGCAGAACAAAGGTGTAGGAACGAAAGCCTTAGAATTATTTATTGATTATTTAAAAGGTCAAGGACATCAAGTATTATATCTTCAAACATGGGGTGGAAACGATAGAATGCTTAAAGTGGCTTCAAAATTAGGTTTTGAAGTATTCTATGTTTTACCTAAACACCGAATGGTTGAAGGAAAACTTTATGATGCCATTACTTTAATACTCGATATCAATAATAAAAAAAGGATACTTAACGAATAGACTCGTTAAGTATCTCTTTTTAAATATTACTGATTTCAACTAAAGATTTGAAAGCATAATTGTTATTCATTAGTTCATCGTAATTGCCACTTTCAACAATACGGCCGTTCTTTAAAACAATGATTTCATCAAATCTTCTTAGAACTGCTTCATCTAGACGGTGTGTAATCATAATCTTTGTAGTATCTTGAATATCTAAAAGATTATTTGTGATAGAAATAGATGTTTCATTATCTAAAGCACTAGTCACTTCATCTAACATCAACAATTGTGATTGCTTGATGAGTGCTCTTGCGATAGAAATTCTTTGCTTTTCACCACCACTTAGGTTTGCACCATTTTCACCACATTTATAATCTTTTCCTTTTTCTTTAATCAATTCACTTAAACCAGATTTTACGATAGCTTCATTTAATAATTCTTCATCAACGTTTGAATACATTGTGATATTGTTAATGATTGAATCATCAAACACGAAGACATTTTGTTCAACAAAAGATGACTTTTCGAAAAGAGAATCAAGTGATAATTCTTTTAAATCAGTATTGTTATAAGATATTTGTCCTTCATAATCATTTGATCTACCTGATAGTAAATTAAGAAGGGTCGTTTTACCAGAACCACTTGTTCCAACTAAAGCATAAGATTTATTCTTTTCAAATGTATAACTTAGATTATCAATTACTTGCTTTTCATCATACTTGAAGTTTAAATTTGTAATTTTGATTTCATTAATACTATTAATATCATTTGTTTCTTTTTCTTCCTCTTGATCAGCAATAATGTCATTAATCTTTTTAAATAATGGCTTGCATGCTCGTCTTTTTGAGTAAAGAGATGGAATTAAAATAAGAGGATTCATAATAAAATTCATTAATTGGACAAAGAGGATAATAACTGATGGAGCAATTTTATCAGTTGTTATTGCAAGATAAGCCCCAATAAAGAAAATGGTAAACTGTGGAAGTAGTGTTGTTGTAGTTTGTACTAAATCAAGTAAAGCAAGTGTTTTAACCTTTTTAGCTTTGGTATTTTCTAAAACATTGTTGTTTTTTTGGAACAATTCATTCATTTTCTTTTCAGCTTTAAATACTTTAATTGTTGAAAAACCAATAAAGTTGTCTTTTAAAAAATGTAAGAAACTTGCATTTTGATCACTAATTCTTTTTTCATGATATTCAAGTTTTGAACCAACTATCATACAAGCTACTAAAGGAATTAATGAAGTTAGAACAGCAAATAAGGTTAATAATGGGCTGAAAACAAGCATAACAACAACTGATGCGATAAATAAGACGATCTGTGAAATTAATTCAAAAATAGAAAAGATATAGTTTTCTTCAATATAATTAACGTCATTTGTTAAACTTGATAGATAAACTGATGTGTTTTCTTTATTAAAATTAGTAATACTTTTCTTAAGTAAATATTCGTAGATATTGTTTTTATACTGACACATTGCGCGCTTTTTGTATTTAGGTTGGATAATCCAAACAAAAAACATAAAGACAATTAGGGTTGGCAAGAAGATTAGGAAAAGTATTAATTGTTGACGTAAATCATCGATATTTTTGGTTGAAGCAATCGACATTATTCTTTCAAGCATTAGTGATATTAAAATCATTGCTGCTGATTGAGATAACTTAGCAACAAGAAGGAAAATGAAATTGCCAATGTTTTTCTTATAAATTAGTTTTTGAACACTATTTTTCATAATTGTACTCCTTAAGGTTATTTAGAATAGAAATGGTATTTTGATATATAATTGGATTATGAAATGTTTTAATATCATTAAGAAAATTTTTTCTTGTTATTTTGAAAGTTGAAGTATATGACATGCCTTTATAATCATATGATTTAATTAAACCAATGTTTTGATTAATATCATCGATCTTTTTATTATTTTCTTTGAGATATTTAAGATTTTTTGAATAGTCTAGGTGTAGAGTTTTTTCTAGAACTGTATTGATAAAAGTTAATAAAAACTTAATATCAAAAAATGATGAATTATCTTCAATGGCTGATTGAATTAGTGAAAGAGTCCATTTGGATAGATCATATGCTTCATTGAATTTATCATACTTACAAAGCAAATATATTTTTGCAAAATTAGCATTAAAAACACCTATTAATGATTTTAAAAATAGATTAGAAACATTTTGGGTTGCAGTTTCATCGTTACCTAACCTAATTTCACACTCACAAAGCAATGCTTCGATTTCAGTTAAATTGTTTTCAATAATGTATTCTTTTGTCTTTTT
>DBWT01000013.1 GCA_002309035.1 Caryophanales bacterium UBA1231
ATGTAAATACATATATTTGTATTTATGAAAACACACCAATAATGATAGAAGCACTTACTCTTTATATGAATGGTGAATACAAAGCAACAGGTAAATCACCAATCAAATTAAATAAATAAAAAATGAAATTATGAGAAAACATTTTCATGAAAAAGGGTGTAGACATTTTCTTAAATTTCATGATACAATATAAGTGCTTATTTAATATCCAATATATACCTTTATTTAACGGCGAAGGCGTCTCTACCGTGTTGCCATAAACACGACTATTGGAAAAATATCTATCACAAGAGTTTTTTATGCTCCTGTTTTTTGATGTTTCCGGTAGTCTTTATTGACTACCGTTTTTATTTAGGAGGGACTATGAAAGAACTTGAAGATAGAATTTTAAAGGATGGAATTATTCTTCCAGGAGAGATTCTTAAAGTTGGTTCATTTCTTAATCAACAAGTTGATACTTGCTTGCTTAAGAAGATGGCACTCGAAGTTAGAAAGTTATTTCCAATGGAAATTACTAAAGTTCTAACGATTGAAGCTTCTGGTCTTCCATTCGCGACCGCGATTGCGATGGAAATTGGTTGTCCAATGGTTTTTGCGAAAAAACAAGCGACACTCAATTTATCTGGCGACTTAGTTAGTAGCTCGGTTTATTCTTTCACTCATAAGAAGGAGAACCAAATTGTAATCACTCGTGATTACATTAGTCCTACTGATAAAGTTTTAATCGCAGATGATTTCCTCGCAAATGGTAATGCTCTTCGTGGGCTTATTGATATTGTTAATAAGTGTGGGGCTCAAGTTGTCGGTTGTGCCGTGCAAATTGAGAAATATTACCAAAATGGTGGTAATGAGTTAAGGAGCCTTGGTTACAAGGTTGAATCGCTTGCTTGTATTGCGGAAATGAAAGATCAAAAAATCAAATTTAAGAATTAAAGGAGAAAAAAAGAAAAAATGAAAAAGATTTTTAGTTTGTTTGTTGCTTTTGTTATGGTTGTTTGTTGTGCATTCTGTTTAGTTGCTTGTGGTGAAGATAATGGTCCTAAGAAAGAAAACCCAGCTCCAGATCTAAAAGTTGGTTTAATTTGCTTACATGATGAATCATCTACATATGATAAGAACTTTATTGATTCTATGTATCGTGCTCTTGATGAAATCGGTCTTGATAGAGATCAATTAGAACTTGTTACAGGTGTTGGTGAAGACAATTCTTGTTATGAAAAAGCAGTAGAACTTGCTGCTACATGTAGTGTTGTATTTGCTGACTCATTTGGACATGAAGATTTCATGATTCAAGCTGCTAAAGAAAAGACTAATGTACTATTCTGCCATGCTACTGGTACAAAAGCTCATACTGAAAACTTACCTAACTTCTATAATGCATTCGCATCAATTTATGAAGGTAGATATCTTGCTGGCGTTGCTGCTGGTCTAAAATTAAAAGCTATGATGGAAGCTAATCAATCTACTAGACCATTAGTTGGATATGTTGCTGCATTCCCATATGCTGAAGTTATTTCTGGTTATACTTCATGGTTCTTAGGCGTACGTTCAATCGTTCCTGAAGCTACTATGAAAGTTACTTATACATCTAGTTGGTATGATTTCGATGCTGAAAAAGCTGCTGCTAACCAATTAATCGCTGCTGGTTGTGTATTATTATCACAACATGCTGACTCTTATGGTGCTCCTGAAGCTTGTGAAGCTGCAAACGTTCCAAACGTTACTTACAATGGTTCTACAGAAGGTAAATGCCCTAATACTTACGTTATTTCATCTAAGATTGACTGGGCTCCTTACTATGTTAAAATGATTAACGCTGTTATTAAAGGCGAAAAAGTTGCTGAAAAAGATTACACTGGAACAATCGCTACTGGCTCTGTTAAATTAGATGCTCCTGGTAAAAAAGCAGCTGCTGATGGAACTCAAGCTAAATTAGACGAAGTTAAGGCTAAACTTGCTTCTGGTGAATTACATGTATTTGATACTAATACTTTCACAGTTTCTACATTTGGTGATGGAAGAACTACATTCTTCAACTTAAATGCAACTGTTGATCCTGTAACTCATAAAGTATTAGGTTATATGGCTGACGTTAATTCAGATCCTAACTATGCTGGCGATACTGAAGCTATTAAAGATGGATACTTCCATGAATCAGAATATCGTAGTGCTCCATACTTTGATTTAATCATTGATGGTGTTGAAGTTATCGGTTAATAAGAAGTTTTAAATATAGGCGGGAATTTATATTTCCGCCTTCCTTTGTTTAATTAATTATAGGAGGATTTGAAAATGGAAAGAAAGGTTGCTGTTGAACTTAAAAATATTTCAAAACAATTTAACGGAAAAATCGCTAATGTCAATGTAAACATCAGCCTTTATGAAGGTGAAATACTTTCCATTTTAGGCGAAAATGGTAGTGGCAAGACTACATTAATGAATGTTTTATCAGGCATTTATCAACCTGACACTGGTGAAATTTATGTTCACGGTGAAAAAGTTCCAATCCATTCCCCAAGAGATGCGATTGAACTTGGTATCGGTATGGTGCATCAACATTTCAAACTTGTTGATATATTTACTGGTACGGAAAATATTATTCTTGGTTTAAATGAAAAAGCATCATTAAAAGATGCGCAAAAGAAAGCTTTAGACATTGCGTCTCGTTATGGATTTGATGTCAACCTAAATAAGAAAATTCATGATATGTCAGTATCAGAAAAACAAACAGTTGAAATTATTAAAGTATTATATCGTAATGCTGATATTCTAATTTTAGATGAACCAACAGCTGTTTTAACTCCCCAAGAAACTGACAAATTATTTGCTATATTAAGAAAAATGCGTGAAGATGGTAAATCTATTATCATTATCACTCATAAATTAAATGAAGTTTTATCATTATCTGACCGTGTTTCTATTTTACGTAAAGGTGAATATATTACTACATTAAATACTAAAGAAACTAATGAACGTGAACTTACTGAATATATGGTTGGTAAGAAAGTTGATTTAAAACTTGAACGTTTAAGAATCAAAGCCAGTCTTCCAACTCTTGAAGTAAGAAATTTAAATGTCTTAAAAGATGATGGTACTGTTGCTATTCATAATTTAGATTTCTTCTTACGTGGTGGACAAATATTAGGTGTTGCTGGTATTGCTGGATGTGGACAAAAAGAATTATGCGAAGCGATAGTTGGTCTTCGTCCTTATAAAGGTGTTATCACTCACCGCGGTGAATCAATTGTTGGATATTCACGTGAGCATATTAAACAACTTGGTATCATTATGAGTTTTATTCCTGAAGACCGTTTAGGATTAGGACTTGCACCTAGTTTATCAATAACAGATAATTTATTACTTAAGACTTATAAAAATAGTAAAGGTATATTAGTTGATCGTGCTAGTGCTCGTAAAGAAGCAAATGATTTAATTGCTCGTTACAATGTTGTAACACCAGGCACGGAAACACCAGTTAAGAACTTAAGTGGTGGTAATGTTCAAAAGATTTTATTAGGTCGTGAAATTGGTTCTAACCCTAATGTATTAATAACAGCTTATCCTGTTCGTGGTCTTGATATTAATTCATCATATATGGTATATGATGTTATCAATTCCGAAAAAGAAAAATATACCGCAATTCTTTTCATTGGTGAAGATTTAGACGTTCTTATGACATTCTGTGATAAGATTATGGTTCTATATGAAGGTCGTTGTATGGGTGTTGTTCATACAAAAGACACAACAAAAGAAGAAATTGGTCTAATGATGACCGGAGGAAAAAATCTTTTGGAAGAACAACCAGAAAAGAACTGGGGAAAAGCTAGTGATAGTTACCTTACTGAAGAAGCTTGGAATAGCTTAATAAATGAGGAAAAGAGTAAATAATATGGAAAATGTAGAAACTAAAATTATCAATAGAGAAAAGAAACATCGTCATATTGAACTCTTTAATATCATTAAGAGAGAAGAACTTCCTAAATGGAAATCAATATTAATTCGTGTTGGTTCGGTGTTATTATCTTTCTTACTTGCTTTAGCGTTAGCCTCATTAATTATAAAAGCTAGTTATTTTAAAGTTTTATCAACATTATTTAAAGGTGCATTTATTAATACATGGAAATTATTCAAAGATGCTTGTATCCTTTTAGGATTTGGTATTGCGATTGTTCCAGCATTTAAGATGAAATATTGGAATATGGGTTCTAATGGACAAGTATTAATGGGTTCCTTAATGAGTGTTGTTGTTATGTTCTATTTAGGACCATGGGCAGCTCAAAATGGTGCTAATAACTTTGTATTAATAGTTTTAATGTTTATTGTTAGTATTGTATCGAGCATTATTTGGGCAGTTATTCCGGCATTATTTAAAGTATTCTTTAAAACTAATGAAACATTATTCACTTTAATGATGAATTATATCGCTGCAGCTCTTGTTGCATATGTTAATTATATGCTTGCAAAAGGAAAACAAGAAGCACCTGGTGTCATTAATGGCTCTAGTCATGCCGGATGGTTATGGACACAAAGTTTCACTAACATCCAATATTTAATTCCAATTGTAGTAGTAGTATTAATGACTGCCTTTGTTTGGTTCTATATGTCAAAAACTAAACATGGTTATGAAGTAACTGTTGTTGGTGATAGTATTAATACCGCTAAATATGTTGGTATGCCAACAAAAGGAATTATTGTTAGAACTTTAGTTTTATCAGGATTTATGTGTGGAATTATTGGATTCTTATATACATCATCAATTAACCATTCAGTTAATCCAAATGCATGTGGATCACTTGGTTTTACTGGTATCCTAATTGCTTGGTTATGTAATTTTAATCCAATAATGATGGCTATAATATCATTTTTCTTAGCATTTTTAACTAATGGTACTTCTAAAGTATCTAGTTCATTCCGTTTAGGATCTAATGATTTATCAAATGTTGTAATTGGAATAATCTTTTTCTCGATTCTAATAAGTGAATTCTTTATTAGATATCGTATTAAATTTAATAAAGATTTCTTCCAAAAAGAAAAAGACACTAAGGAGGAAGTATAATGGTTGCGAAGTTTATATTTTTATCCGTTTCAATGGGTGTTGTTTATTTATTTGGTTGTACGGGAGAAATCATTATTGAAAAAGGTGGAAACCTTAATTTAGGTATTCCTGGTATTATGAGTCTTGGTGCTCTAGGTGGAGTTATTGGTAGTCGTATTTATACAATGATATTTGGCTTAGATAATATTATATCGATCTTGCTTCTTGCTCATATTATACTTTATTCAATTATATTTGCCGTATTAGGTGGCCTAATTTATGCAATATTAACTGTTACATTCCAAGCTAATCAGAATGTTACTGGACTAGTCCTCACGCTCTTTGGTGTTGGATTTATGAAATTTGTCGGCACAAAAGTTGTTAAATATGTTGTAGATGATATTGAAATTGATTTCTTAAGTCGTACAAGTCGAGCAATTGGTGCCTTATTCCCTAATGCAAGTAATTTAGGATGGTTTGGAGAAGTATTTTTATCATATAGTTTCTTAACATATTTAGCTTTGGTTTTAGCAATCCTTGCGACTTTATTCTTAACTAAAACAAGAAAAGGTCTATTCTTAAGAGCGATTGGTGAATCACCACAAACAGCTGATAGTCAAGGTGTTAATGTTATAACTTATAAATATTTAGCAATTATCGTTGGTTCTGCAATTGCGGGACTTGGTGGATCTTATTATGTATTTAATGTGACTGGTGGAACAACTTTCGTTGAAGCTTCAATTGAAGCCTTTGGATGGCTCGCTGTTGCTTTAGTTATTTTCTCAATGTGGAAACCAGTAATTAGTATATTTGGTTCAATCATATTTGGTGCTTTGTATATTTTACCTAGTTTCTTAGATAAAATACCAGTACCACAAAAGAAGTTATTCGCAATATTCCCATATCTCATGACAGTTATCGTTTTAGTATTAACTTCAATATTTGATGCAAAAAATTCACAACCACCAAAATCACTTGGTGTTAATTATTATCGGGAGGATAGATAAAAATGAGTGATGTTAGACCAGAATCACTAAAAAGAATTACTACACTTGATGCCGCAAAAGAATTTGTGGATGCATCAGTTAAAGAATTAAAAGAACAAATTGGAAATAGTAAAGTATTACTTGCTTTATCTGGTGGTGTTGATTCATCAGTTACTGCTGCTTTACTTATTAAAGCAATTGGTAAAAATTTAGTATGTGTTCATGTTAATCATGGATTACTTCGTAAAAATGAATCAGCTGGTGTTATTAAAACATTCAAAGAAGAACTTGGTGCTACATTAATTTATGTTGATGCAGTTGATAGATTCTTAGATAA
>DBWT01000071.1 GCA_002309035.1 Caryophanales bacterium UBA1231
GTTTTTTCCTAATAGTGTTCACACCTATTGTTATATTTGTTGCAGTTAAGATAATAATAGTAGTGACTGCAGTAATTGTGGTAAAAGTCAAAGACAAGAAAAAAGTAAAAGATAATTCCGACAACATAAATGCTTCATAATTTAATAGTAAATATTCGTTGCTTTCTCTCGTAAAATTGTCATTTTTCTAATACTTAATTTAAATAAGAATATAACCAAGGAGATTTTTATATGAAAACAATAGGGAACATTATTTGGTGTATTTTAATTGGCTTATGGGAAGCACTCGGCTATTTATTTTTAGGCTTATTCTGGTGCATTACTATCATTGGAATTCCATTTGGAAAACAATGTTTCAAATTAGCTAAATTAGTACTTCTTCCATTTGGAAAAGAAGTTAATTCTGACTTCAACAAGCATCCAATCGCTAACATTATTTGGTTAATCTTTGGTGGTTTAGAACTTGCTATCGGATTTGTTATTGCTGGATTAATTTTCTGCATTACAATCATTGGTATTCCTTTCGGAAAACAATGTTTCAAATTAGCAAAATTAAGTTGTATCCCATTTGGCGCTACAGTTGATTAATTAATTTAACGTTACTTTAAAATATTGAGGGCAAAATTTTTGCCCTTTTTTATTTAATAAATTAAGATTTTTGTGTTAATTTAAATATATAAATTTAATAAGAACAGGGGCGATATGTATGAAAAAAGTATTTAAACTTTTACCACTTGTTGGTGCTGTTTCTGTGTTAGCTTGCATTGGTGTATCAGCCAAAGCAAATCAGCCTACAAAAGCAGCTGATGTTTATCAAAAAGCTTCTTTGCCAACCACAATCGTTTTAGATGATTGTAGTGCAGATGAAGTTCGTAATTATTATTCTGCTTTAAGTGGTAAGTCTGATTCTGAAAGACAAGGACAAAATCTCTTAAAATCTTTAAAACCAATCCTTTCAAATAATCAAAAATATTATGATTATGATAATGGTGATATTGTTTGGAAGATGTATGAGATTACTGACCGTGACTGGAAAAAATCTCCGGCATCAGAAATGACTCAAGGAACTTATAATGCTTCTACCAATACTATTACAGATTATTCGTATGGTAGTAATTCAAATCAAAAAGATAATCCTTATGTTAAATCATATTACATGGATTACGCTCAAGATAATCAAGTAAGAGCTTGGGGCAATCATACTCAAGATGGATATGGTATCAATAGAGAACACCTTTGGGCAAAATCAGAAGGATTTGATGATGACAGCAGTGGAGCAGGCGCTCGTGGTGATCCAATGCATTTAGTTGCTGCTAATGGATATGCAAATAACATGCACAACAATAACTATTTTGGCTATGTTGATCAAACTAAAACTTTTAAAGATAGTAATACAAAATATTCTTCAGTGGGACATAACTTACTTGGTGCTTCAAAAACCCATCCACTAGATGGCGTTGAAGTATTTGAACCACAAGATGCTGATAAAGGCGATATCGCTAGAGCAATGTTTTATATGGTTGCTCGTTATAACAACCTTGCAGGCGATGATACAACTATCGGTGGAGCAAATCCAAACTTATCTTTAACAAATGACCTAAGTACTTGGAAAAAGAATGGTTATACATCTACACCTGATGCATGTGGCTATATGGGTGTTCTTGATGATTTACTTGAATGGAATAAACTCGATCCTGTTGATGAGTATGAAATTCATAGAAACAATATTTTATTCAAAAACTTCACTAATAATAGAAACCCATTTATTGATTTCCCAGAATGGGCAGATATTATTTGGGGAGATTTAAAAGATTCAAGAGCCGCTGATGCTACTAAAGATGAATTATATAAAGGCGGAAATTATACACCGCCCGAACCAAAAGTTGATGATGGTAAAATCTTTGGACTAGAAAAAACAACATTCTTTATTATTTGTGCCGCTGTTGCTGTCGTTGTAATTATTATTGTTATTATTATCTATATCAACGGCAGTAAGAAGACTAAAAAGAAGATATCTAAGGGTGGAAAGAAAGTTGCAAAAGAATTAGGCATACCTGTTCCTAAGACAACTTCTTCAAGCAGTAAATCAACCGTTAAGAAGAAATCAACTTCATCAAGCAGCAAATCTACTACAAAGAAATCAACTTCAACTAAGAATAAATAAACAAAAGACCCGAGTCATCGGGTCTTATTTAATTATAAATAATTAACCAACGTATTTTTCAATTATTTCTTGTTCTGGAATTGTGATTCTTTCATCAATCGCACAGACACATAATCCAAATTTAATAATTGTGTTTTTAAGTTCTTGTTCGCATTGATCAATTATTTTATCTAGTTCATCGTAACTAGTCATTTTTCTAAAGTCTTCTACAATGGACTCTACTTCTTTGTAACTGCTTGTACCTTCTATATTAAAAATATAGTTGAATAGTGCCCATTCACTTGGAGCGATTACTTTATCTGCATCAATATATGATGCGAATAGATTTACTGAGAACAAGAAAGCTTGATTCTCATCCTTTGCAAATTTTGAGAACT
This sequence comes from Caryophanales bacterium UBA1231, assembly GCA_002309035.1. Next base: position 2,542 of record DBWT01000071.1, read on the forward strand.
C
>DBWT01000076.1 GCA_002309035.1 Caryophanales bacterium UBA1231
GATGAAAGTAATTTAACTTTAACTGTTGAACCTGGTGTATTACTTATGGATATTTATGCATATGTTGAACCTCGTGGTTATTTCTATGCACCAGACCCAGGTGAAAAGACAGCCACTATTGGTGGCAATATTTCCACAAACGCTGGTGGAATGCGTGCTGTAAAATATGGAACAACTCGTGATTGGGTAATGGGACTTGAAGTAGTATTACCAACTGGTGAAATCGAATATTTTGGTCGTAAAGTTGTAAAAGATTCAACTGGATATTCCTTAAAGAATTTAATCATAGGTAGTGAAGGTACTTTAGGTGTTATTACAAAAGCAATTCTAAAAGTTATTCCAAAACCAACTGAAACTATTAGTTTATTATTACCTTTTGAAAGTGAGGAAAAAGGACTTGAAGCAGTTCCTGAAATCATCAAAGCAAAAGTTAATACTATCGCTATTGAGTTCTTTGTAAGAAATACAATCTTGTTTGCGGAAGAGTATTTAGGAAGAAAATTCCCTGATACTAAGAATGATTCGTACATTCTTCTTACATTTGAAGGTGCTGACAAAGCTGAACTAAGAACAAATTACGAAAAAGCTGCTGACATTTGTGTTAATAAATTAGGCGCAATTGATGCATTAATTGTTGATACAGATGAAAGAAAAGACTCTGTATGGAAAGCCCGTGGAGCTTTTCTAGAGGCAATCAAAGCATCAACATCACAAATGGATGAATGTGATGTAGTTGTACCACGCAGTGAAGTTGCTAATTACATTAAGTTCACTTATGAACTTGCAAGAAAATATAAAATTAGAATACCTAGTTTTGGCCATGCTGGTGATGGTAATTTACATATTTATATTTGTCGTGATGATTACTCACAAGAAGTATTTGAAGATAAATTAAATAAGATTTTTAATGAAATGTATAAGAAAGCAAAAGAAGTTGGCGGACTAGTTTCTGGTGAGCATGGTATTGGATATGCTAAAAAAGAATATATGAAACAATTACTAGGACCAACGCAAGTAAAATTAATGCAAGGAATTAAAAGAGTATTTGATCCAAATAATATTTTAAATCCTGGTAAAATTAGTCAATAAGAAAAGGAAGCCACGTTTTTGTGGCTTTCTATTTACTTTTAAACGATAATGTGGTAAAATAATAATACTTTTGGTCCCATGGTCAAGCGGCTAAGACGAGACCCTCTCAAGGTCTAATCACGGGTTCGATTCCCGTTGGGATCACCATATTAGAATTACAATTATGATACGATTTATTTCGTATCATTTTTTATTTTTGAAAATAAAACCAACTATCGAGACATAACATTATAATATATGATTTCAAACGAAATGAAATATTGAAAATGTAATTAAGAGATAAGTGTTTTTTAAGTAAACTACAAATGCTTTATGAATATTTTCACTATGTAAAGAAGGTGTAAAGAAAAGTAAATAAAAATGGACTTTAAATAGTGTTATATGGCGTTTTTAAATTGGAATGTAAAAAAAAATTTAAATAGTATTAGAATATACTAAAAAGTGGTATAATAATATGTGGCGATAAATAGTAGTATTTTAAAGTAAAAATTTAGAAAGATTAATGGTGATTAAATGAGTAAGAAATTAGTTGTTAACACTGATTGGTGTAAAGGCTGTGGAATTTGTGTAGCCTTTTGTCCAAAGAATGTTTTAGCTGTCGTAAAAGAAAAAGTAAAAATTGAAGATGTTTCTAAATGTATATTGTGTGGTCAATGTGAACAAAGATGTCCAGATTACGCAATTTTTATTGAGGAGAGTGAAGAAAATGAGTAAGAAAGTGTTAATGCAAGGAAATGCTGCTTGCGTAGCTGGTGCAATTAAAGCCGGAATGAGATTCTTTGCAGGTTATCCAATCACACCATCAACAGAAATAGCTGAAATGGCTAGTCTAAACTTACCTAAAGTTGGAGGTCATTTTATTCAAATGGAAGATGAGCTTGCTAGTATGGCTGCTATTATTGGTGCATCTTGTGTTGGTATCAAATCAATGACTGCTACTAGTGGTCCTGGATTTAGCTTAAAACAAGAAAATATTGGTTATGCATGTATGACAGAAGTTCCATGTGTAATTGTTGATGTACAAAGAAGTGGACCATCTACTGGTCTTCCTACAAGTCCATCACAAGGCGATGTTATGCAATCAAGATGGGGAACTCATGGTGATCATCCTATTATTGTGTTATCTCCAAGTTCTGTTACTGAAACTTATTATCTTACAATTCGTGCTTTTAATTTAGCTGAAAAATACAAAACACCTGTTATTTTATTAATGGATGAAATTGTAGGTCACTTAAGAGAGGGAATTGAAATCAATGATGATAATGTTGAAATCGTTGAAAGAGATAAAGGCGAATTCAAAGTAAATAAAAAGGGCTATGATGTTAGCAACAATGAATTAGTGCCTCCATATCATTTACAAGGCAATATGAAATATAACATCACAGGCTTAAGCCATGGTTATGATGGCTTCCCTACTAACAACAATAAGATTGCTGGAGAGCTTCATGAAAGATTAATGAAGAAGATTGAAGCTAATGTTGATGATATTGTAACTTATCAAGATTATAAAACTGAAGATGCTGATACTGTTGTTATATGTTTCGGAGGAAGCGCTAGAATCGTATCTACTGCTGTAGATATGGCAAGAGAAGAAGGCTATAAAGTTGGTATGTTTAGAGCTATCACTATTTGGCCTTCACCTGAAAAAGCTATTAAAGAAATATCAGAAAGAGTAAAGAGAATAATTGTGGTTGAACACAATTATGGTCAATACTTATTAGAAGTACAAAGAATAGTAAATAATCCTAATTGTAAAGTTGACTTTTTAGGAAAGATTGATGGAACTGTTATTGTTCCTGATGAAGTTCTTAAAGTTATCAAGGAGGTAAAATAATGGCTGGCAAATTAATTGAAAAATATTTTAGACCTGAACATTTACCTCAAATTTGGTGCCAAGGCTGTGGAAATGGTATTATTTTACATGATGTTGTAAAAGCAATCGATGAATTACAATTAGATGTTGATAAGACAGTTATTGTAAGTGGTATTGGTTGTTCGGCAAGAGCTGCTGGTTACTTAAACTTTTTAACATTACATACTACTCATGGTAGAGCTGTTGCTTTCGCAACTGGTATTAAAATGGCAAGACCTGAACTTAATGTCATCGTCCTTGCAGGTGATGGCGATTTAGCTGCAATTGGTGGTAACCACTTAATTCATGCTGCTAGAAGAAATATTAATATCACTGTTATTGCTTTCAATAATAATATATATGGTATGACTGGTGGACAATATTCACCAACAACACCAACTGGTGATTATGGAACTACTGCACCTTATGGAAACATTGATCGTCCATTTGATATTGCACTTCTTGCACAAGGTGCTGGTGCAACATATGTTGCTAAAGGTGATTGTTTCCATGTAGCACAAACTATAAGACTTATTCGTGATGGTATTAAACATAATGGTTTTTCTATCATTGAAGTTGCTGATGTATGTCCAACTTATTATGGAAGAAAGAATAAGAAGGGTAGTGCAGTTGATATGATGACTTATCAAAAAGAAAACATGATAACTCCAGAAAAAGCTTTAACAATGACTGAAGAAGAAAAGAAGGGAAAGATAATTGTTGGAAAACTATGTGATAATGATTATCCAGAACTTACGGCAGAATATCAAAAAATTATTGATAAGGTAAGGGAAAAATAAATGGGAAATAGTATTAGAGAAGAAATAAGATTGACTGGTTCTGGTGGTCAAGGTGTTATCTTAGCCACAATTATTCTTGCTGACATTGCTTTACAAACAGGAAAATATGTAGCACAATCACAATCATATGGACCTGAAGCAAGAGGTGGTCTTTGTAAAGCTGAAGTAATTATTAGTAATAAAGAAATTGGTTATACTAAAGTTATGAATCCAACATTATTATTATCTCTTACTCAAGATTCTCTAGATAAATATTCTAAAACAATCGATGGTAATTGTATATTAGTAGCTGATTCAAGCTTAACAGTAAGTGATGATATCAAATGTAAGAAAGTATATCAATTCCCAATTTTAGCTACTGCTAAAGAACGTGTTGGAAAAGCATTCACAGCAAACATTGTTGCTGTTGGATTATTATGTAATATTTTAGGATTTACTGATCAAAGTGTAATTAAAGAAACAGTATTAAAATATGTTCCAAAAGGAACAGAAGAAATAAACAATAAGGCACTTGATGAAGGCTTTAATCTTTTCAAAGAATAAGAGAGGTTAAGATTTTGAAAATTCATGAATATCAAGCTAAAGAATTATTCAGACAATTTAATATTCCTACAGATAGTGGTGTATTGGTAAGTGATAAAAATGCTGAATTAGATATTCCATTTGCACCTCCATATGTCATCAAAGCACAAGTACATAGTGGTGGCAGAGGCAAAGCTGGTGGAGTTAAATTGGCTAAGAGTATTGCGGAAGCTAAAGAAATAGTAAATAAAATGATTGGATCTACTTTGTATACAAAGCAAGTTCCTGATGGAAAAGTAGTAAATCAAGTATTAATCACTGATGCAAGTGCTCTAACTAAACAAATGTATCTTGCATTAACTGTTGATGCTGCAAGAGAAGGTATCGCAATCATATCATCTCTTGAAGGTGGAACTGAAATCGAAGAAGTTGCTGCTAATCAACCAGAAAAGATTTTTACTGAAGTGATTCCTTATGAAATTGGATTAAAGACTTATCATGCTATGAACATTGCAAGTAAACTAGAAATCAGAAAAGAAAACTTAGGCACATTTACAACAATGCTTAAAAATACGTATAAAATGTTCTTCGCACTTGATTGTTCATTAATTGAAATCAATCCATTAGTAGAAAACGATAATGGCTTAATCGCAATTGATGCTAAAGTTAATTTTGATGATAATGCGTTATATCGTCATCCTGAATTGTTAGAATTAAGAGATGAGAAAGAAGAAGATCCAAAAGAATTACTTGCAATGCAACATGATTTAAACTTTGTTACATTAAATGGTAATATTGGTTGTTTAGTTAATGGTGCTGGCCTTGCTATGGCAACTATGGATATCATTAAATCATATGGTGGCAATCCTGCTAACTTCTTAGATATTGGTGGAAGTGCTACAGTTGAAAGAGTTACAGCTGCTTTTAAGATTTTACTTATGGATGAAAATGTGAAAACTATTATTGTAAATATCTTCGGTGGAATCATCAGATGTGATGTTGTTGCTGAAGGTATTGTGCAAGCAGCACAAGCTGTAAAGCTTAATGTACCTCTTGTTGTAAGACTTAGTGGAACTAATTTTGATTTAGGTAAAGAAATTATAGCTAAATCAGGATTAGATATCATTTATGCTAATGATATGCATGATGCTGTTATTAAAGCAGTTAAAGCTAGTAGAGGTGAACTATGAGCATATTGATTGATGAAAAAACTAAGGTAATAGTACAAGGTATTACTGGTAAAACAGGTAGCTTCCATACTGAACAAATGTTGAAATATGGAACTAAGATTGTAGCTGGTGTTACTCCTGGTAAAGGTGGCACATTTGTGTTTGATAATATTCCGGTTTACGATACAGTTTTACAAGCAAAACAAGCTACAGGTGCTAATGCTTCAATTGTGTTTGTACCTCCAAAGTTTGCGAAAGATAGTATCTTAGAAGCTATTGATGCTAACTTAGAATTAGTTGTAGTAATAACTGAAGGCATTCCTGCATTAGATATGCTAGAAGTAAAAAGATATTTACATGGTAAAAACACAAGACTTATTGGACCTAACTGTCCTGGTTTAATTACACCTGGAAAGTGTAAGATTGGTATTTTACCAGCATCAATTTTTAAAAAAGGACATATTGGTGTAATATCTAGATCTGGTACATTAACATATGAAGTAGCTAATCAATTGTCGGAATTGAATATTGGTCAATCAAGCGCAATTGGTATTGGTGGAGATTCACTTCGTGGAACATCATTTATTGATGCATTGAAATTATTCAATGAAGATGATGATACTTATGGAATTGTAATGATTGGTGAAATTGGTGGTACAGGTGAAGAAGAAGCCGCTGAATGGATTAAGAAGAACTGTAAAAAACCAATTGTGTCTTTCATTGCGGGATCAACAGCTCCAAAAGGAAAGAGAATGGGACACGCTGGTGCTATCATCTCTGGTGGTAAAGGAACTGCAAGTGATAAGAAGAAATGCTTAAGCGACGCAGGTGTTAGAGTTTGTGAAACGCCAGATATCATTGGTAAAACAATGCAGGAATTATTAATAAAGTATTGCTCAGAAAGAACATTTAGTTGAAGTAATAAAAAACAATCAAGATTTTTCTAAAAAATGGAATCATATTTCTTTAAATTGGGAATAATTGAAAAATGCATACTATCTATTATACGTAGATAGATAAACTATTACAAATATGAAAATTTACTAATAGAACAAATAGGTGGAGCAAATGAGAAGAAGATTACACATATTCACTATCATATTATTTGTGTTTTTATTGGCACTTACTTTTAGTTGTGCAAAACCAAGTGATGGAAACAATAATGGTTTTTCGATTGATGGCTTAAAAGTAAATAAGATTGTAATTGTTAGTAGACATAATATTCGTTCTCCTTTAAGTGGTGGCGGTTCACTTTTATCAGAAGTTACACCTCATGAATGGTTTAACTGGACATCAAACCCAAGTGAATTATCTGTTAAAGGTGGAATGCTTGAAGAAAAAATGGGAATGTATTTTCGTGATTATTTGAAAAGTATTGAATTATATAAAGACGATGAATCATTTATAAATCACTTAAGAATATATACTAATGCAAAACAGAGAACAATTGAAACAGGAAAACATTTTGCGTTGGGATTACTTTCTGGAGAAAAAACCAATATTGAAACTCATGCTGAATATGATACGATGGATCCGGTATTTAATCCTCAATTAACATTTGTATCAGAATCATATAAGATTGATGCATTAAATGAAATAAAGAATATGTTTAATGATGAGATAAACAATTTAGATTATAATTATGGATTATTAACTGATTTAATAGATTTTAAAGAATCTAATGCTTACAAGAATGGAACTATTACTAGTTTTGATCCTAATGATTTAGAAATTAATTTAAATCAATTTGCGGAACCATCAATGAAAGGATCACTTAAAACAGCTTGTAGTATTAGTGATGCCCTAGTTTTGCAGTTTTACGAAGAGATAGATGATTATAAAGCCGCATTTAATAAGAATATAAATATAGATTATTGGAAAGATGTATCGTATATCAAAGATTTATATGGTGATGTTTTATTCACATCTCCACTTATATCACATAATGTCGCGAATCCATTATTAAAAGAAATAAAGAAAGAATTAAATAATGATAATTATTTATCATTTCTTTGTGGTCATGATTCTAATATAGGAAGTGTATTAAGTAGCTTAAATGTAAAGCCATATAAGCTCGATAACGCAATAGAAGGTAAGACACCAATTGGATGTAAGATTACTATAGTGTCTTACGTTGATAATGATAATAATGAATATTATGGTATTTATTTAGTATATCAATCTATTGATGAATTACGTAATGTGACTAATCTTTCATTAGATAATCCCCCAATGATAGTGCAATTATATTTTAATAATATTGATATATTAGATAATGGTTTATATCAAAAAGAAGAATTTTTAAATTTAATAGATGATAATATTAATGAATATGAAAGAATAGTTAATCAATATAGTAAATAGTTTTTTATAGGGGAATTACATGATTATAACAATTAACATTTATTATTCTGGTAAAGATGGAAGCGCAAGAAAATTTGCGGTTGAAATGATGAATAAAGGAATTGTGGAAAAGATTCGTGCTGAAGAAGGAAATGTACGATACGAATATTTTTATCCTCTTGAGGATAGTGAAACAATACTTTTAATTGATAGTTGGAAAAGTCAAGAGGCGCTAGATGCGCACCATGCTTCGCCAATGATGAAAGAAATTACTGAATTACGTGAAAAATATGATCTCCATATGAGAGTAGAAAGATATATTTCTCACGAAAATAAAGATGATGAAAAATATATAAGGAGATAATGAAAAGGATTAAATGGAGCATAATTGCTCCGTTTTTCTTTTCTTAAATAATTTTTATGAAAAAGTATTGACAAAATATATCGCGCGCGATATAATATAAGTGGTTATGGAGGAAATTATGAAAACAGCAATAAGATATTATACAAAAAGTAAAAAAGGTAATACTAAAAAAATAGCAGATTTCGTATCAAATGAAATTAATGTATCTGCATTTGATGTTAGTATTGATTTGGAAGAAGAAGTTGACAAGTTGCTATTAATAAATGCAATGTACGCTGCTGATATTGATAATGAAATTAAATTGTTTCTAGAAAGAAATGCTGGAAAGATAAAGGAAGTTATCAATATTAATAGTGCAGCAACTGGTAAATCAACATATAAACAAGTTAAAAAAGTTTGTGATAAATTGAATATCAAATTATCAGATAAGGAGTTTCATACTGTCGCTTCTTGGATATTCATTAATAAAGGCCGTCCAAATGAAGATGATTTTAATAGACTTAAAGATTTCTTGAGAGGACTTGATATCAATGGATAAATATGATTCGCTATTATTAAAGAACCAATTATGTTTTCCAACATATGCGGTTAGTAATAAGATATTAAGAAAATATCAACCATTATTAAGTAAGTTAGATCTAACTTATACGCAATATGTAGTTATGATGGTAATGTGGGAAAAGAAAAAGGTTAATGAGAAAGAGCTATGTGAGACACTCCATTTACAGACCAATACAGTTGCCCCACTAATTAGAAGACTTAAAGAAAAAGGATTTATATCAATTGAAAAAGATAAAGAAGATAAGAGAAATCTTGTTATTACTTTAACTGATGCTGGTGAAAAATTAAAAGAAAAAGCTGTTGATGTTCCTAAATCAATAGTTAGTGAATTTAATTTGACTGAAGAAGAAGCAAAGTTTTTATATAAAATACTTTATAAAATTTTAGATTATGAAAAGGAGAATAATAATGAAAGTATATGATTTTAATGTATTAAGCCAAGAGGGTGAAGAAGTAAGTTTAAGTAAATATGAAGGAAAAGTATTGTTAATAGTTAATACTGCTACAAAATGTGGTTTTACACCTCAATACGATGCTTTAGAAGCAATGTATGAAGAATTAAATGAAAAGGGATTTGAAATTTTAGATTTTCCATGTGATCAATTTTTCCATCAAGCACCGGGAACTGATGAAGAAATTAATCAAGTATGTAGTTTAAGATTCAATACTAAATTTACAAGATTTAAAAAATGTGAAGTTAGAGGCGATAAAGCTATTCCTTTATATAAGTGGTTAATTACACAAAATGAAAAAGGAAAAGCTAAAGCTATTAAATGGAATTTTACTAAGTTCTTAATCAGTAAAGAAGGAGATGTTGTGGCTAGATTTGAGCCAACTGCTAAACCTGAAAGTTTTATTGATAAAGTAAAAGAAGAATTAGATAAATAAGATAGAGAGAAGAAAAATGAAAAAATATGATGTTATATTTATTGGTAGTGGTCATGCTTGTTGGCATGGAGCATTAATTCTTAAATTGCAAGGTAAGAGTGTTGCTTTAGTTGAAAAAGAATTATTAGGTGGAACTTGTACTAATTATGGTTGTGATGCCAAAATATTATTGGATTCACCAATTGAACTTAAAGAAGCATTAGATAGATATCAAAATATAGGTTTAGCTAAACAAGCAGAAATTGACTGGAATAATTTAATGCAATATAAGAAAGGCGTTATTGGTTTTATGCCAAATGCATTAGATGGATTATTTAAGCAATTTGGATTTGATGTTATCCGTGGTAAAGCTGAATTTGTGGATAAGAATACAATTGATGTTAATGGCGAAAAATATAACGCTGATTATTTTGTAATTGGAACTGGTCAAAATTATGTTCCTCTTGATATTCCTGGTAAAGAATATTTTAAAGATTCAAGAGATTTTCTATCAATTGATAATATTCCTAATCATGTAACATTTGTGGGAGCAGGAATCATTGGTATGGAATTTGCGTCTATCTGCTTATCATTTGGTAAAGAAGTTGATATTATTGATTTAAGTGATAGAGCATTAAATCAATATCCAAAAAAATATGTTGATAACATTGTTAAAAAAATGACAAGCCAAGGTGCTAAATTCTATTTTGGAAGAAATGTTAAATCATTAGAAAAATTAAATGATAATGAATATTTATTAAAGACTAATGAAGGTGATGAAATTAAATCTAATTATGTATTAGTTGCAGTTGGAAGAAAAGCAACCGTTGAAGGATTAGGTTTAGAAAATTTAGGAATTGAATATTCTAATAGCGGCATTAGTGTTGATAATCACTTAAGAACAAGCGTAAAAAATATTTATGCATCTGGTGATGTGATTGATAAAAAAATACCTAAATTAACACCAACTGCGGAATTTGAATCTAATTATATTGCACTTGATATTTTACTTCCTAGCATTTTAAAGAGACCTATTAAATATCCAGTAGTACCTAATTTAGTATTCACATTACCAAGAATTGCACAAGTGGGTGTTAATGTCGATAGGGCAAAAGAATTAGGTTACCGCGTTGAAGAAGTTGAAATTGGTAAGACGATGTCATGGGCAAATAAAAATGATGTTAATGAACATCTGACATTTGTATTTAATAGCAAAAATGAGTTAGTTGGAGCAGCAGTATTTGGTGATCAAGCTGGCGAATATATTGATTTATTAACTATTATTATTAATAAAAAGATTAAAGGTAGAGAATTATCACAAATGATTTTCTCATTCCCAACAACTACTTATGGATTATTATCAGCTTTAATTCCTTTAATGTTAAAAAAATAAAAGAAAA
>DBWT01000072.1:0-184 GCA_002309035.1 Caryophanales bacterium UBA1231
TTAAAGAAATAATTGGTAAAGAACGTGTTGAAAAAGTAGTCATCGCCGAAGTTGATGATAACTTAAACTTCATTCCTGGTAAGGAAATGACATTTGATGTTGATACATTATTATTATCAGTTGGCTTAATTCCTAATAATCCTTTATTAGAAAAAATCGGTGTTGCAATTCACCCAAGGACAAA
>DBWT01000072.1:312-3501 GCA_002309035.1 Caryophanales bacterium UBA1231
GAATTAAAGAATAGTGATAAGAAAGTTACAATTTCTCCTCTTAATGGTATTGGCTATGTATTACCATCAGAAACTCATGTTGATAATTTAGATAGTACTATTCTAAAATTTAGAGTAAGAAAACCTTATAAAGATGTTTATATCAATATTAAGGTTAATGGCACTTCGGTAAAGAGGATAAAGAAATTATATCTTCTCCCAGCTGAAATGGAAAACATTCCACTTAAAGGAATTGATTTAAGTGCTTTTGGCGAGAAAATAGATTTAACAGTGGAGGTGGAAGAATAATGAAAGAATTCATTTGTATTGTATGTCCACGAGGATGTCACTTAAAAGTTGATGATAATATGAATGTTACTGGGAATACTTGTCCAAGAGGAAAAGTATATGCTTTAAATGAAATAACTAATCCAACAAGAATGATTACATCAACTGTTGCGATTGAGTCAACTGAATTATGCAGGGTTCCAGTTATGACTTCTTCGCCAATTCCAAAAGGAAAAATCTTTGATGTCATGGCGGAAATCAATAAAGTTCGTGTTAAAGCGCCAGTTAAAATAAATGATGTTATCATTAAAAATGTTTTAGGACTAAATAGTGATATCATTGCAACACGTAACATTTTAAAATAAAAAGAAGCCTTTGGCTTCTTTTATTTATGCGATTTCGTAATTTCCGTTTTCATCACCATCATTGATATAAAGTATTCCAAGACAATTTTCACCACAGTGGCTAGTGATAGTGGCATTTGCATTTGTGACATGAATATTACGGAAACCTCTTTCAGTTAATTTTCCTTTAACTAAAGCAATTTGTTCAGGAGTTGCAGTAGTTGATGTGATGAATACTTCTTCTAAATCAGGAGTATTAAATGCATTTAATGTGTCATCAACATATTTTTCAATGCAGCGATTAATTTTACCAACATATTTACTACGTGGGCGCATCTTACCATCTTCGACTATTATTTGGGGACGAATCTTAAGTAACGCTGAGCATAGAAAAGATAAGTAATTACATCTACCACCTTTATATAAATAATCAAGACGGCTTAAGACAAAACTAGTTTGGACAGCGGGAATACGCTTTGTGACTTTTTCAACTATTTTTTCTGGTTCTAATCCCTTTAAAGCTAATTTTCTTGCATAAATTGCTTCTAAAGCAATACCAGTTGATAATGCTCTACTATCAATGACATAAACATTTTTAAGTTCTTGACTAGCACGTTTTGCATTACAGAAACTAGCACTCATTTCGCTTGATAAAGTGAAGTGAATAACATAATCATATTCCTTTAATAAATTAGTAAAATGATCATAAAATTGAGCCTCATTAACGGCGCTTGTCTTAGGTAGAACTTTTTTATTCTCGACAAAATCAAAAATTTGTTTGGCTGTTACTTCGCCATCAAGACCAACTTTATCACCTAATATGACAGTGTAAGCTACAGTTTTAATGTCATATTTTTCAAGAAGATCTTTAGATAGATCGATTGTGCTTTCAGCAGAAATTGCAATTTTCATAAAAATACCTCCATAATTAATTACATTAAAATAATATCTTGCGTTTTAATACATTTTAATTATAAACCATAGCGCCGTCAAATCCTACCTACTGTTAAAATGGTCAACTCTACTAGAAAAAATAATGACTCTACTACGGGTAGAGTGTCATTTTTTACGATTAAATTATCATTGATTTTATTAAAAAAATGATATATAATTATTTATATGGAAAATTTAAAAGAGAATCTTGCAAAAAATTTAATAAAGTTAAGAAAAGCTAATAATTTAACACAACTTGATTTAGCAAATAAATTAAATTATTCTGATAAAGCAATATCTAAATGGGAACGTGGCGAATCAATGCCAGATGTTGAAATGCTTTATACAATTGCCCAAATGTTTGATGTTACAATTGATTGGCTAATTAGCGATAGTGATAAAATTGTAAAAGTTAAAGAAAAAAGTAAAACCGCAAGAAGAGTAATCATTGGTTTACTTTCTATTTTGGTTGCATGGGTTGTAGCAACAATTTGTTTTGTAATATTATCTTGGGTTTTAGATTTTAGTGATACATGGTTAGTATTTATTTATGCGATACCAGTTTCTGCAATAATTTGGATTGTCTTTAATTCAATTTGGGGAAAGATTGAAGTAACACCATTAATTGTTGCGACACTACTTTGGACCGCAATATTATCTGTTTATCTAACAATTAAAGTATTTGATAATGATTTTGAAGATAATTTTATGATTTTCTTTATTGCGATACCATTACAGGTTGGGGATATTTTATGGTTCTTTTTAATCCTATTCCAAAAAAGAGAAAGTATTTTTAAGAACATCGAACGGAAAGAAAAAAAAGACAAAAATAAGAGTAATGATTAATTACTCTTTTTTTATTTTGCGCTTTTAAATTAAATGTAGTAAAATATATATGAAGAAGGAGAAATATAATGAAAAAAATTTTGTCTTTTTTAAAAATCTCATTTTTAGTTTTTTTATTTTTTATGTTAGTAGGTTGTAATAAACCAGTTGATGATGATAAGGAGAAGGAACCAGATACGGAAAATACGGATAAACCTGGTGATGAAGATCCAAAACCAGATCCTGAACCAAAACCTGATCCTGAACCAGTTATTGAAATTACTTTAAAGTGTGATTCCGAAATTTATGTTGGTGATGAAACAAATTTAGAAGTCGTTATTACTCCTAGTAGTGATGATTATGTTTTAAATTTTACTGTTACTGATGAAGTTGTTATTTCTCTTAATGATAATGTAATTAAAGGACTTTCTGAAGGTACTGCTACAATCATTTGTCAAATAGAAGGAAAGGATGTCTTTGCAATGGCTGATGTTAAAGTAATTAGAGATAGAACTGCTCCAGAATTTGTATTTGATAAAGGATATACTCAAGATATGAAAATATCATATAATACTGCTTTTGACCCTCTAGCAGGATTAAAAGCTATTGATGATCATGATGGTGATATTACTGATAAGATTGAAGTAACAGGTGAACTTGATAACCGTAAACTTGGAACTTATCGTTTTAAATATGTAGTAAAAGATAATAGTAAGAACCGTAAACAAATGGATCGTTATATTGAAGTAGTTTGGGATTATGCTGTAACATTTATTGGTCATGCTGGATGCTATAGTGGTCCAATGAACAGTGCTGAAGC
>DBWT01000072.1:3533-4291 GCA_002309035.1 Caryophanales bacterium UBA1231
AAACAAACAAAAGATGGTGTCTTTGTAATGAGTCATGATGATGACTTTGGTCCTGAAGGAAATAAGAAGATGCTTAATCAATATAACTGGAGTGATTTAAAAGACTTTACTTACCAAATGACTCGTGGTGGAATTAGTTACACAAATAGATTATGTACATTTGAAGATTATTTAAAGATTTGTAAAGCTGGACACTGTAAAGCAATCGTTGAACTAAAGAGTTCTGCTGGTATTACAAATTCTGACCAATCAAGAATGCAAGCTTTAATGGATGTTATTGAATCATGTGATATGCTTAATGATGTTATATTCTTAGGTTCACAATATAATTGCTTAATTTGGACAAGAACCCATGGATATGATTATATTCCATGCCAATATTTAGTTAATTCATGTGAAAGTGAAACTTATCTACAACGTTGTATTGATAATCATCTAGATATTAGTTTTAATGTATCATATTCTAATTCTCAAGAATGGATTGATCGTTATCATGAAGCAGGTTGTCTTGTATCATGCTGGACATTTAGTCAATATACAACAGCCGCTGATTTACAAACTTGGATTGATAAGGGTGTTGATTTTGTGACAGTAGATGTTACAAAGCCATATGAAGTACGTTTACCATTAAAAGAAGACCCTAATTTACCAACACATACTGTCACATTTAAAGATTATGATGGAAAAGTTTTAAAAACAACAGAAGTAAAAGAAGGAAAGAAAGCTACAACTCCTGTTGATCCTAAACGTGATGGTTA
>DBWT01000072.1:4388-4742 GCA_002309035.1 Caryophanales bacterium UBA1231
AATACTAAAGAAGTGACTGAATCAACTTGGGCATCAAAAGATGAATTTGTGACTGATTTTTATAATGATTTATTTACTTGGATTAGCGAGAATGTGGATAAGATGAATAAAGTTACATTTGACGGCACTAAATATTCTACTCATAGTGGTGCAAGTCAAGGTGATGCCGATTTCACTAACGCTAGTGAAATTAAAGCTATGAATGTTTATATCTTTGAAGCTGCTATATCTGCTAATCTATATAAACCAATTGAAGGAACTAATAGTGCTGATTATATTCCACTAGAAGATAATAATTATTTCTTGAATACTGAACCATATCGTACTAAGTATCAAGGAATGAATGCTTATTTA
>DBWT01000058.1:0-221 GCA_002309035.1 Caryophanales bacterium UBA1231
GTACGTTCAAATTTCTCTTTTGCCATAATTTAAAAATTCCTTCCTAATTTTTATTTATTTTTTCATATATATTATAAAATAATTTATTATTTTTTGCAAGAAAAACACTAAATGAATTATCCGATACGATGTTTTATAACTTGTTCTGTAACTGATTTTGGACATTCTTCATAGTGATCAAATTGCATAGTATAATTTCCACGTCCTTGAGTATTACTTCT
>DBWT01000058.1:297-4050 GCA_002309035.1 Caryophanales bacterium UBA1231
CTTGCTTCTTGTGATTCAATACGACCACGACGTGCCATTAAATCACCCATAACATTACCTAAATATTCATCAGGTACTACTACTTCAACAGATGCAATAGGTTCTAACAAGACTGGACAACACTTTTCTTTTGATGCTTTAAATGCCATTGAAGCAGCAACTTCAAATGCTATTTGACTTGAGTCAACATCATGATACGATCCAAATACTAATCTAGCTTTAACATCAATTGTTGGGAAACCAGCTAAATTACCATTTTGTAAAGCGCTAATTAAACCTTTTTCAACAGCTGGAATGTATTCACGTGGAATAACACCACCAACGATTTCATCAACAAATTCAAATCCTTTACCTGGATTTGGTTCAAAGACAATGACACAATGACCATATTGGCCACGACCACCTGATTGACGGACAAATTTTCCTTCAATTTCAGCACTCTTTGAAATTGTTTCACGATAGCTTACTTGAGGTTTACCAACATTACATTCAACTTTGAACTCACGACGCATTCTATCAACAATGATATCTAAGTGTAATTCACCCATACCAGAGATGATTGTTTGTCCTGTTTCATGATCAATATATGTTTTAAATGTTGGATCTTCTTCAGCAAGTTTTGCTAAAGCAACGCCCATTTTATCTTGGTCTGCTTTAGTTTTTGGTTCAATCGCAACAGAAATAACAGGATCAGGGAAATGCATTGATTCAAGAATTAACGGATGCTTTTCATCACAAAGTGTATCACCTGTTGTTGTATCTTTAAGACCAACAGCAGCAGCGATTTCACCAGCGTGAACCTCTTTGATTTCTGTACGGTTATTAGCATGCATTAATAGAATACGACCAAAACGTTCTTTCTTATCTCTTGATGCATTATAAACATATGTTCCAGCTTCTAATGTTCCAGAGTAAACTCTAAAGAATGTAAGCTTACCAACATATGGATCTGTCATAACTTTAAATGCTAAAGCGGTAAATGGTGCATCGTCTGAGTGAGGAACTACAACTTCATTGCCTGACATATCATGACCTTTAATTTCTTCAACTTCTTCTGGACTTGGTAAATAATCAATGACAGCATCAATTACTTTCTTAATTCCTTTGTTTTTAAATGCTGTACCGCATAAAACAGGGAAAAAGTCTACAGATAGTGTTGCATTACGAATAGCTTTCTTTAAAAGTTCAGGAGCAATTTCTTGTTCTTCTAAATAAGCATCCATAAGTTCATCACAATAATCAGCAACAATGCTAATTAGTTCATCACGATAAATTTCTACTTCATCTATTAAATCATGAGGAATCGCAATTTCTTTTTCATTTTCATCGGGATTTCCATCTTCATATAGATAAGCTTTCTTTTCGACGATATCAACTATTCCTTTAAATGAATTTTCAGCGCCAATTGGCAATTGGATTGGAGCGACAACAGCACCTAATCTCTTTCTTAGTGATTCAACACTAAACTTGAAATCAGCACCAGTTTTGTCCATTTTATTAACAAAAACAATTCTTGGAACTTTATATTCCGTAGCTTGTCGCCAAACTGTTTCTGTTTGGGGTTCAACGCCTGCTTGTGCATCTAGTACTGTTACAGCACCATCTAACACACGAAGTGATCTACTTACTTCAACAGTGAAATCAACGTGCCCTGGGGTATCGATAATATTGATACGATGACCTTTCCAGTATGCTGTTGTTGCAGCTGAAGTAATCGTTATTCCACGTTCTTGTTCTTGTTCCATCCAGTCCATTTGAGCGGCACCATCATGGGTTTCACCAATCTTATGGATTTTACCAGTGTGATATAACACACGTTCAGTGAATGTTGTTTTACCTGCATCGATATGAGCCATAATACCTATGTTACGAGTATTATGTAAAGATACATCACGTGGCATGCGTTTTACCTCCTTCTAAAAAATTATTAATTGATTTTAATTAAACGATTTTTGATACTACCATTGATAATGAGCAAATGCTTTATTAGCTTCAGCCATTCTATGAGTATCTTCACGTTTTTTAACAGATGCACCTAAACCATTTGCTGCATCCATGATTTCTTTTGCAAGACGTTCTTCCATTGTTTTTTCATGACGAAGACGTGCATATTGTGTTAACCATCTTAAACCTAAAGTGTATCTTCTAGCTTGACGTACTTCTACTGGAACTTGGTAGTTAGCACCACCAACACGACGAGAACGAACTTCAACTTGAGGCATAATATTTTCTAAAGCTTGTTCATAAACTTCGATTGCATTTTTACCTGTTTGTTTAGCTACGATTTCGAAAGCTCCATAAATAATTTGTTGAGCAACGCCCTTTTTACCATCTAGCATAACACTATTGATTAATCTAGTAACTAACTTTGAATTATATATTGGGTCTGGTAATACTTCCCTTACAGGGACATGTCCTTTACGAGGCATGATATTCTCCTTTCTATAGATTAATTAATTTTTTGTTTATTATTTTTTATTGTCTTTTGGACGTTTTGCTCCATATTTAGAACGAGCTTGGTTACGTTTTTCAACACCTGTAGTATCTAAAGTACCACGAATGATATGATAACGTACACCTGGTAAGTCTTTAACACGTCCACCACGAATTAAAACAACACTGTGTTCTTGTAAACGGTGTCCAATACCTGGAATATAGGCAGTTACTTCTAATCCATTAGTTAAACGAACACGGGCAATCTTACGAATTGCTGAGTTAGGTTTTTTAGGAGTAGCAGTACTAACACGTGTACAAACACCACGTTTTTGTGGAGAAGCAACTTTAGTGTTTACTTTCTTTAAAGTATTAAGTCCTACACCTAATTGAGGCGCTTTACTTTTGTAAACTTTGTCTTCTCTTGATTTGTGTACAAGTTGGTTAATTGTTGGCATTTATATTCTCCTTTCATCATTTTGATAATATAGCCACAGAACCTGGCGTTTCATTTTTGTATTAAAATAATGGTCCGAAAACCACCATTTCAAACCTCATATATTATACTCTTTTTTACCATCTATTGCAAATAAAATGACTTGTTTTTCTAAATATATTTAAGAAAAAACTAAGGACAGAAATACTATCCTTAGTTAAAACCTATTTATTATCTATTATTCTTCTTTTTTAAGTTGTGTAAAACTCTTAGTAATTAAGAAATAGCAAATGATGCATGCAACTTCAAAAATTGAAATATCACCTAAAGCAGCAGTTCCACCAGTGATTGGGAAGATAATGATGACAATCAATAAGCAAAGTAATAATAATATTGCAAATCTAGCAAGTTTTACGATCATTTCATTATTAACAAAATGTGATGCAACACCTAGTGCGATTGTGCTTAAAGCTGCGATTAAAACAAGGATTGAAAGAATCCATCCAGCTACTCCTAAGCCATCACCGCCAACAATAACCATAACCAAATAATATACAAAAATGTATAGTGGGAATGCAGCTATCGAAATAATACCCTTTGTTAAACCTACTGGTGCACTATCTACTGCTAATAAATCTAGAACACCAGATAAAATATAGGCAATACCAACGATAATTTGGAAAACACCAATAACTATTAATGCATCAACGCCAGAATCAAAAAATGAAAGTGAAGCAAGAAGTAATAATATACCTAATACTAATGATACTAGAGTTGTATTGTTTGTGAACTTTTTCATTAATTAATCTCCTTATAAAATTTTTTACATATATATTTTACCACATTTCATATTTTTTTTCATAAAAAAAGACCTAGAGTGCTAT
>DBWT01000060.1:0-5843 GCA_002309035.1 Caryophanales bacterium UBA1231
ATTTATTATTCTATTAATCTATAATGGTGCTATATTTGTTAATGATGGTGTTTATTCTTCAGGTACAATTGTCGCATTATATAACTATATGGGACAAATCTTAACTGAATTAATTAAGTTTACTAATTTAGTTATCTTAATTAATAAGAGTATTGTTTGTGCAAGAAGAATCAAGAAAGTATTAGATATTAAGCACGATGATGTCGCTAAAGAAAAAGAATATGTAGACAAACCTTTCATTTGTTACGAAAATGTCAACTTTAGATATCATAGTGATGCTTATGTTTTACAAAACATTAATTTTAATATAAACAAAGGTGAAGTTTTAGGAATCATTGGTCCAACAGCTTCTGGTAAAACAACATTAATTAATACATTACTTAAGTCTTATGAAATAAGTGATGGTAATGTTTATTATAATAATTACAATTTAAATGCATACGAAGAACAAGAATTATTAGACTATATTTCACTAACTGATCAAAAGAATGCATTGTTTAAAGGAACGATTCGTGACAATTTACTTATTAGTAATCCTAACGCAAGTGATACTGAATTAATTAATGCCTTGAAAGTTGCACAATGTGATAATTTCATTTTAGATAAAGCTAATCCATTAGATTTAACAGTTGAACAAAATGGACGTAATTTTTCAGGTGGTCAAAGACAACGTTTAGTGATTGCTAGAACAATTACATCACACAAAGATGTTTTGATTTTTGATGATTCAACATCAGCTCTTGATTATTTAACAGATGCAAACTTTAGAAAAGCACTTAAAAATCTTGATTATCGACCAACTATTATCATTATTAGCCAAAGGGCTTCGACAATGATCGATGCTGATCGTATCTTAGTTTTAGATAAAGGTGAACAAGTTGGATTTGGAAATCATCGTGAATTACTTTCTTCTTGTCAACTTTATCAAGATATTTATTATTCTCAATTTGAAAAGGAGGATAATAAATAATGAAAAACTTTAGATTATTATTTAAACATACTAAATATAAAACATTTATTGCTTATATTGTTTTAACTATTGTTCTTAATGCTTTATCAATTGGTTTAACAATCGTTTTACCATTCATTTTTGGTAAGAACTTTAGTTTAATGAAAGAAAACACTAGCATTGATTTTAGTTTATTATTTAAATATTTGAATATTGCATTTATTGTTATTGTTGGAAATACTTTTTTACAACTTATCATATGCCCTTTGAATAGTTTCTTATCATATCAATTGATGTATGAATTAAGAAAGAAGTTGTTTAAGAAACTTCAAGCAATGCCACTTAAATACTTAGATTCAACACCACATGGTAGTATCATAAGTACTTACATCAATGATGTTGAGCAAGTAGGTGATGGTTTATTACTAGTCTTGAATCAATTGATTAGTGGTATTTTAATGGTATTTGGAACTGT
The DNA here is from genome assembly GCA_002309035.1 of Caryophanales bacterium UBA1231. The sequence goes on from DBWT01000060.1 coordinate 1,425, forward strand.
CTTTTTCATGTTCTATATTAACTGGTTTATTGGTTTATTTGTTGTTTTATTTACGCCTCTTTCGATTTTCTTTGCTAAATTCATTACAACAAGAACTTATCATTTCTTTAGAAAAGTGGCTTCGGAAAGAGCAAATGCTACAGCAAATATCGATGAATATATCGATAATATTAAAGTCATTAAACATGAAAATTATGGAGAAAAAGCATCACTAAAGTTTAAAGCGATTAATGATGAATTAGGTAATTACTCATTTAAAGCTGTATTTTATTCTTCATGGGTTAATCCAGTAACACGTTTTATTAATAATATTATTTATGTTGTTACTATTTTAATAGGTTCATTATTTATTATTAATAAACCAATTGGACAAGCTCTTGATATTGGACTTTTGATTAGTTTACTTTCATATTCGGCTTATTATGCAAAACCATTTAATGAAATTACACAAGTGTTTAGTGAAATTCAAAATGCCTTTGCATCAAGTGAGAGAATCATAAATTTATTAGATGAAAAAGAAGAAGATAAATATTTAGAACAATTTAATATTGATCATCTAAGTGGTTCTGTTGATTTTAATCATGTTAATTTTTCATATACTGAAAAGCCATTGATTGAAGATTTGAATCTTCATATTAAGCAAGGAGATTGTGTTGCGATTGTTGGTTCAACTGGTGCTGGTAAAACTACTATCATTAATTTAATAATGCGTTTTTATTCAACACAAAGCGGAAATATTTGTATAGACAATTTTGATATTGAAACACTCAAAAAAGATAGTTTTAGAAAGCAAATAGGTATGGTTCTTCAAGAAAGCTGGATTAAACATGCATCGATTAAAGATAATGTTTCCATAGGTAAACCTGATGCCACAATGGATGTAATAATTGATGCTTGTAAGAAAGCTTATATTCACGATACAATCATGAAACTTGAAAATGGCTATGATACAATTATTAATGATTCAACAAGCCTTAGCCAAGGTGAAAAACAATTACTTTGTATTGCTAGAATAATGTTACTTAATCCTAAAATGTTGATTTTTGATGAAGCTACTTCGAATATTGATACACAAACAGAAATCAAAATTCAAGAAAGCTTGAAAGATTTAATCAATAATCATACTAGTTTTATCGTTGCACATCGTTTGTCGACAATAAAAAATGCTGATTTAATTATTGTTTTGGATCATGGAAACATTATTGAAAGTGGTAAACATGAAGAATTATTAGTAAAAAAAGGTCATTATTTTGAGATCTATAATGCTCAATTTGTGCAAAATAAAGAATAGCAAATAATCGTATTTTTGATTATTTGCTTTTTTTTCTAAAAATAGGTACAAAAATGCGAAAAAAATTACTATTTTTAAAACATTAAATAAATAATTGTGATATAATAATGTGAATGTGTATAGTTGTGGACTATTACACTTTTTGATAACTTTTGATGATTAAGGAGAAAGAGAAATGCTAAATACAAAAGGTCAAAAATGCAAGATGTTTTTGATTGGTTTATGTGCTCTTTTATTAGGTGCAGTAGTAATCATACCTTTTAAATCAATCTTCGCTTGCAAAAATATTTTAGTAATAGAACTAATCGTTAAGATTGGGGTTATTCCAGTTCTAATGCTATTATTATCAATCTGTCCAAATAAATTAAAATATGCTCAAGTTAGTGGGTATAGAAATCAATCGAAAGTTGTTTCAGTGATGAGTTACTTCCCAACATTTATTTATGTTGTAACTGTTGCTGCTGAAGCGCTTTATTTACTAACACAAGGTTATGTATTAAATGGTGGAGCTCCATTAGGATTATCTCCATGGAATATGTGGTTTGTAGCTTTAACATTATTCATTATTGCTGTAGTTACATTCTTCCACTTTATGCCTAAATTTGAAATGATGCTTGACGTAAAAGAACACGTTATTTTTGATATCGTTATTTTCGTTGTTCTTGTATGTTTTGGCGCATTATTATACCTTGTATTAACTTCAACACATGATTTATTCTTAAGTGCTGGTGCTCAAGGAGATCCATTCTTATTAGCACTATACATTGTAGGTTTAATCTTCTTAGGTGTTGAATTACACAATGTTGCACAATTAGTTGCAAGAGATGAAGTTAATCTTCATGTTAAGTTTAACGATTTAGATGCATCTTCATATGTTTCAAGAATGGCTGAATACAATCGTGCTTATAATGATATTATGGATGATTTCGAAGAATTCTTTGAAAACGAAGATGAAGAAGAATTAGATACTTTAGAAGAAGAAACTCCAGAAGAAGTTGAAGCTGAAGAGGTTGCAGAACCAGAACCTGAACCTGCACAAGAAGAAGCTTCTGAAGAATCTGAAGAAGATCGTGAAACATTAGAACAAATTGAAAAACTTGAAGATGAAGTTGAAGAATTAAGACAAGCAAAAGAAGCTGAAGAAGCTCTTGAAGCACAAAAAGCTCTTGAAAGACAACAAGCTGCTCAAGAAGCACTAGAAAAAGCATTAAAGAACAAAGAAGAAATGCGTCCTACTTTTGCTGAATTAGTTGCTTATGCAAAATCATTAGAACAAGTAAGTTCAATTGAAAACAAAGAAAAACAACAAGTTAAATTCTTTATTGGTAAGAAAGTATTCTTAATTTTAACTGATACTGAAAAAGATTATCGTATGCAATTCAATGTTAATCCTGCTAACGTTGTTGAATGGTGGCAAGAAAACACTGAAGTTAGACCACGTAGCAACAAAACTGATAATTGGTACAAGTTAACAAATAAAGGTACATTCACTAAAGAATTATTATTCGATATTATTTTACATGCCCGTGACTTTATGGTTCAACAAATTGCTGATGCCGAAGCACAAAAACAAGCAGCTAAAGAAGCTGCAAAGGCGGCTAGAGCTGCAGCACGGAAACAAGCAAAGGAACAAAAGTAGGAGGTGAACTAATATGATGACTAAAAAAGAAAAAATTCTTACTCTTGTGTTAAATATTATTTCACTAGCTTTAATACTAGCTGTAGTTGTTCCATTTGGAAAAGATAGCGTTTCTAATGGCGAAATCGTATTCAAATGCTTAATTGCTCCTATTATTGCATGTGTAATATTTGTTATTAATTCATACATTAAGTATGTTGTTGGTACTAAGAATTATAAGTATAATTCATTCTCAGCATATCTATCAATGTTTGGTTATGCTGTTGCATTATTAATGTATCTTGCATTAGTTTCTTTAAGAACTGGTAATGGTGTTGTTTATGCAACTAGTCCTTGGTTAGTTCTTACATTCTGTGCAGTATTCGGTGCTGGTATCATTACTGTTTTAGGTATTATCATTCACCGTGTTGTTATCAGATTAGATACTAAAGAAAATATTTTCTTAGACTTAGCACTATTTGTATTATTTATCGTTTTAACAGCAGTTTTAAAGAGTGTTTTATCAAAACATATTGGCGTTCAAATGAATTCTAATACTTTACAATTCATCGTTGTTCCTCTATTATTAGCTCTTGCTGTTGTAGCATTACTAGTATTCATTATGATGAACTTACTTCAATATAATGAAAAATTTGTTTATGCATCACGTCAAGAATTAATCGATAAATGGAATGAAGGCCGTGAAGCTGTTTACAATGAAGCAAAAGATGACATTCTATTTAGCTTATATCTTTACACTAAAGAACAACTTGGCATTTATGATGAATTAGACATTTGTGAATGTGACGAATGTAATGAAGAAGAATGCGAAGAATGTAAAGAATGTAAAGAACATGAAGAAGCTGAAGCTGCTCCTGAACAAGCTGCTGCAGAATCAGATGAAGAAAAAGCTTCTAATGAAGAAAATGAAAAACGTCTTGCTGAATTATTAAAAGAAAAAGAAGAATTAACTGCTGTAGAAGAAGAACCAGTTGAAGTTGTTAAAGAAGAAATCGCTCCAAAAGAATTCGCTCCATTATTCAGTGAATTAGTTAAACTTGCTATGTCATTTGAAGGTGTTACTTACCAAGGTAATAGTGAAGGAACTAACTATCGTTTCACTTATAATAAGAAAGTATTCTTGATTTTAACTGATAATCCTAAAGATTATCGTTTAACATTCTTAATGGATCTTCCTGAAGCTGCTGAATATTCTCAATTAATCGCTTTCGCAAAAGCAAAGAGTCCTAAAGGTGATTATTACTTTAAACTTGTTAATAAAGGTGAATTTGAACCTGAACAATTATTCACTATTATTAAGAATGCTTATGCAATGGTTGATATTCTTGCTGAACGTGCTCGTATTGCTAAAGAAGAAGAAAAAGCTCGTAAAGCTCAAGAACGTCTACAAGCAAAGATTGATGCTATGACACCTGAAGAAAGAGAAGCATACTATGCTCGTCTTGAAAAGAAACGTCTTGCTGAAGAAAAGAAAGCACAAAAATTAGCT
>DBWT01000060.1:5900-11347 GCA_002309035.1 Caryophanales bacterium UBA1231
AAAAGAAGAATAATTAAATCGTTGATGAAGACTAGTAAAATAATCCATTTGTCGTAGAGAGTTATTGGCCGGTGAAAAATAACCAAATGATATTTGAAGCTACTTCGAAGTGGCAATAAAGTTGTCCGCAGATTAACCTGCGTTAACAAATCATTAAGGGCACAATTGGATTGTGAACTAGGATGGTACCGCGATTTTAAAAATAAATCGTTCCTAGATTTCTAGGGACGATTTTTTTATATGGAGGATTTATGAAAAATTTAAAAGCACATGAAATAAGACAGATGTGGCTTGATTTCTTTAGCTCAAAAGGCCACGAAATTATACCTAGTGCATCATTAGTTCCTAAAGATGATCCGACACTACTTTGGATTAATGCGGGGGTTGCACCATTAAAAAAGTATTTTGATGGTCGCGAAAAACCAAATAATCCTAGACTTACTAATGCGCAAAAATCAATTAGAACAAACGATATAGACAATGTTGGTAAAACAGCACGTCACCATACTTTTTTCGAAATGTTAGGTAATTTCTCTGTTGGTGATTATTTCCGTGAAGAAGTTTTAACATGGGCATATGAATTATTGTTTGATGAAAAGTGGTTTGGATTTGATAAAGATTTAATTTATATTACATATTATACAAAAGACATGGATACTTTTAACAAGTGGCGTTCATTAGGTATCAATGAAGATCATCTTATTCCATTAGATGATAATTTCTGGGAAATTGGTGAAGGACCATGTGGACCTGACACTGAAATATTCTTTGATCGCGGTATTAAATATGATCCTCAAAATATCGGTATTAAAATGTTAAAAGAAGATATTGAAAATGACCGTTATATTGAAATATGGAATATCGTATTTAGCCAATTTAATTCAGAAACTGGTAAAAAAAGAGAAGAATATAAAGAACTTCCTAGTAAAAACATCGATACTGGTTCAGGCCTTGAACGTTTAGCATGCGTAATGCAGCAAACTGAAACAAACTATGAAACTGACTTATTCATGCCATACATTAAATTCATTGAAGAAAAGACCAATATTAAATATACTGGTCAAATGGCATTTAAGGTTATCGTGGATCACATCAGAAGCATTACTTTTGCTGTTGCTGATGGTGCAATGTTTGGTAATAATGGTCGTGGCTATGTTTTAAGAAGAATTCTTAGAAGAGCAGTTCGATATGCAAGAACTTTATCAATCAATGAAGCTTTTCTTTATAAAATGGTTGATTTAGTTGCCGAAAATATGAAAGAATTCTATCCTTATCTAAAGGAAAAAGCTCCAATTGTTAAGAAACTTGTAAAAATCGAAGAAGACAATTTCTGGAAAACTTTAGAAAATGGTGAGAAAAAACTCCTTGACATCATTAAACAATCAAATGGTATTGTTGAAAAAGAAGAAGCTTTCCTTTTATATGATACTTTTGGTTTCCCAATTGAATTAACTGAAGAGATTGCTTTAGAAAATGGATGTTCAATCGATAAAGAAGGTTTTGAATTACTTCTTAAAGCTCAAAAAGAAAGAGCAAGAAAAGCTCGATCAAATATGCAGTCGATGAATATTCAAAATGAAGCATATTTAAATTATAAAAATGTCACACACTTTAGTGGATATGAAAATTTACACCTTACTTCAACAGTTGATGCCATCTTTAAAGATGGAAATCGTGTTGAAAAAGGAAACGGTGAAATGGTTGTTGTTACACTTGATACACCTTTCTATGCTGAAAGTGGTGGTCAAGTTGGTGATACTGGTACAATCACAATCGAAGGTAATCAATTTAATGTATTGAATACTTTTAAACTTCCTAACGGAGAACATTCGATTGTCTTTGACTCCGAAGATGTTGAACTTTCTGTTGGTGATTCTGTTAAACTAGATGTTAATGAAGATAAACGTTATAAGACTTGTAAGAATCACTCAGCAACACATTTATTAAACCAATCTTTAAGAAATGTTTTAGGTAATCACGTTGTCCAACAAGGTTCTTTAAATAATGATAAACGACTAAGATTTGACTTTAACCATTACGAAAACTTATCAATTGATAATATTTTAGCTATTGAAAAGATGACAAAAGATGCTATTAATAGTGGTTATGAAGTTAAAACAATCATCACAACTTTAGATGAAGCCAAGAAGCATGGTGCTCAAGCACTATTTGGTGAAAAATATGGAAAAGAAGTTCGTATGGTTGACATGACATATAGTGTTGAACTTTGTGGTGGTACGCACGTTAAAAATACTAAAGAAATTAAAGATTTTATGATTCTATCATTAGAAAGTAAAGGCTCTGGTATTTTCAGAATTGAAGCTGCTACTGATGAGAATATTGATGATGAATTACAAGTGACTCTTGAAAATAATCAACAAAGTATTGATGAAATCAAACAAAAAATTGATGATTTAATTAAAAAAGCAAATGAGAAAAATATCACTTTAAAATATGATATAATTAAACCAGTAGTATTAACATATACTTACCAAGATGTTATTAATAAACGAGAAGAACTTGCTAATTATCAAAAGCTAATTAGAAAACTTGAAAAAGATTTTGACAATTTATCACGTCAAATGAATAAGAAAGATAGTTCTTCATTTAACTTTTTGCCTGCTGATGGATTTAAAGCAATAGTTAAAAAGGTTGAAAACATCGATGTTAATACTTTGAAAGACTTGGTTGATGATTTAGCTAATCAAGAAGATAATTGCGTTGTCTTTTTTGCTGATGTGATGGGTGATAAGGTAATCTTCATCACTAAATCGAAGAATCCAAACCATAATGCTGGAAATATCGTAAAGCAAGCTGCAATCCTTTGTGGCGGTAATGGTGGTGGAAGACCAGACTTTGCACAAGCAGGTGGTAAAGATGTTAGCAAAGTTGACGAAGTAATTAAAAATATTAAAGAATCTTTGGGAGTCAAATGAGATATTTAGGATTAGATTTAGGAAACAGAACATGTGGGATTGCTGTTAGCGATTCATTAGGTTTAGTCGCAACCGGTATTGAAACATATCGTTTTAAAGAACAAGATTTAGCTTCTTTATTACCTTATATTATAAAAGTAGCTTCTGAACGTTCGATTAAAGACATCGTCTTAGGCCTACCAAAAAATATGGATGGCACTTTAGGCTTTCAATCTGAATATGTTTTAAAATTTAAATCCATGCTCGAAGAACAAAACTTTAATGTTTATTTGATGGATGAAAGATTATCAACAGTCCAAGTTAATAAAATAATGATTGAAGCTGATTTATCACGTGATAAAAGAAAACAACAAGTTGATAAATTAGCGGCAGTAGTTATTTTACAGTCATTTTTAGATAGCATAAAAAAAATAGGGAGCTAATAATGAAGTTTGAAGATTTTGAAATTAAACACCAAAACAATAACAATGTAACTTTTGTTGATGAAGAAGGCAATGAAGAGTTATATCAAATCATTTTCACAATTGAATCAGAAAAGTTGAATAAGCGCTATGCTGTTTTCACAAAAGTTTCTGATGTTGAAGCAGCAAGCGATGATGAACAAATCAATGTTGGCGCTGCTGAAATCATCATTGATGAAAACAATACAGGTAATCTTGTTCCAATTGAAACTGAAGAAGAATGGGAAATTGTTGAACAAGGTTTAGCAGAATTCGATCGTCAATTTGAAGAAGAATTTGACGAATGTAATTGTGAAGAATGTGATCATCATCACTGCTATGTAGATGATCAAGATAGTGAAATTTGTGAATGCGATGGCGACTGTCAATGTCATCATCACCATCATAACGAAGAAAAATAGGTTCAAAAGAACCTATTTTTTAATTTCTAAGTTATAAATTAAATAATCAACAACATCATCGATTGCACGACCTGCTGCTTGTGTTAAGTCATATAAACAATTGTTGTTTTTTGGTGTTTCAATTGGTATTTCCGCAAGAAGCTCAACACCTAATTGTTTAGATATTTCTTTGCCACCATCTTTACCAAAGATATAAAGTTTTTTCTTTGTTTCTTTATCTTGATAGTAAGACATATTTTCAATAATACCAACAATATTTTGATTGATTTTTTGACTGGCAAGTCCTGCTTTTATAGCCACATTAGCTGATGCTTTGTGAGGTGTTGTAACTAAAAGCATATTTGGCTTAGATAAGTAAGAATTAATATCGAGCATAATATCTCCTGTTCCTGGAGGGAAGTCAATAATAACAACTCGTGTTGCTTTATTCCATGCTGTTTGGAAGAAGAAGTAATTTAACATATTATTAAGCATACTTCCACGCCAAATTACTGGTTCATTTGATTCAGTAAAGAAATCAGTTGATATTAATTCCATATCTTCGAATTTAATCGGAATGATTTTTTGATCTTCATTGCCAAATACAGGTTGTTTATTGATATTTAGAAGATTAGGAATACTTGAACCATAAATATCAGCATCGATTAAGGCTGTTTGATAGCCTTTCTTCATAAAACGGTAGGCAATGTTTGCGGCTATGCTACTTTTACCAACGCCACCTTTACCACTAATAATTCCAATAACTTTTACATTTGTGTTAAAAATAGAGTCATGAACTTTTCTTTCATTGATATCGATTTTAACACCACGATGTTGATATTTGATTTTAACAAGTTTAACAATTTCTTTTCTTAAACTTTCAACTGCATCATTCTTTTCTTCGACAAGAATTTCCATTTTGACAATGTCATTTTCTTCATCAATATCAAAAAAAGATAAGGCATTAGCATCACGTAATGTTTTATTTGTTGTTGGATCAATCAAGTTTAAGATTTCATTTTTTAATTCTTCCATGTTTCCTCCTTTAATGGATACATAAATTCTGATTTAAGACACGATTTTGATGTTATCAATTCATAAATTATTGCCACATTGTATTCATTGTGGTAATAATTAGTATTCGCATCTTTTAATGATGAGAAGACTTTATAGTCTTTAATACCTTTAATTAATTCTGAACCTTCTTTAGTAAAACCTAAAATACGAATTGTATTTTCATCATCTTTTTCTAGATTTAAAAGATATGTTAATAGTTGTCTTTTAATTCTTGATTCAGTATATTTTTTATTAGCTAATTTTTTAATCATTGATTGATAATCATCTTTTAAATCAATGGTACTGAATAAATAGTTTTCTATTCCTTCATTAGTTTGATATTTAGTTTTAATTTGCTTTTCATTAACTAATAATGATTTAATTAATAAGCAAAGTTTATTTTCATCTATTTTATTTAAGATACTTGCATCATATGGTATGAATGATTGGATATCAATTCCATTTTGAAATCCATTTCTAATAGCACTACCAGATGGATATGAAGTTGTAAGTTTTAGATCGCTATCATCACTTCCAACTCTTTTAACAAGTATTGGTGTTATCGATTTATCAAGATTTTTTAAATATTCTAATGCTAATACATTGTTAGGTGA
>DBWT01000019.1:0-11529 GCA_002309035.1 Caryophanales bacterium UBA1231
GCATTGTTCCTTGTAGGTTTCCAAGTTATTGTTGACTTCTTTGGAAACATCATCCATCGTCATGAACTAGATGAAAAGTTCTTAATGACAGTCGCATCCATTGGGGCGGTTGCAACCAACCATACTTTAGAAGCTATTTTAGTTATGACTTTCTATCAAGTCGGCAAGTTTTTACAAGACTTAGCTGTCAATCATTCACGTAAATCAATTAAAGCACTTTTAACATTTGATGTTCAAAATGCAAGATTAAAAGTTGATGAAAGCGAAGTAATCGTTGAAGTTGAAAGCATCATCCCAGGTGATGTTTTAATCGTTAAAACTGGTGAAATGATTCCAGTTGATGGTATTGTTGAAAGTGGTAAAAGCTATCTTGATTTAAAAGCCTTAACTGGCGAAGTCTTAAGTCAAAATGTCAAAGCTGGCGATAGTGTTAAAAGTGGTAGTATTAATCTAGGAAATGTTATTGAAATTAAAGCAACAAAGCTTTACAAAGATTCAACAATGTCAGAAATTATCGATATGGTGGAAAATGCATCGAGTAAAAAAGCTAAAAGTGAAAACTTTATTACCAGATTTGCTAAATTCTATACACCAATTATTGTTCTTTTAGCTTTTATTGTAGCCTTTGTTGTACCTCTATTCATATCGTTAGTTATCAATAAAGATATTAAAACAATCATCGATTTAATGTTTGGTACAGCAAGCGATAAAGGATATATATATCGAGGCATGGTTTTTTTAGTTATTGCTTGTCCTTGTGCTTTAGTTATTTCTGTTCCTCTTGCCTTTTTCTCAGGTATTGGGGTAGCTTCTAAAAATGGTATTTTAGTCAAGGGTTCAAACTATTTAGAAAACTTAGATTGTATTGATTCTGTTTTATTTGATAAAACAGGAACACTAACTAAAGGTGAATTTAGTGTTAAATCTATTCATTCAGTAACTGAACAATATTCAGATGATGAAGTATTTAAACTCATGGCTTATGCTGAATATCATTCAACTCACCCTATTGGTATATCAATTACTGATATGTATGGTAGAGATAAAATCTTCCCAGATATTATTGATGAATTCGTTCATACACCAGGAACAGGTGTTAAAGCCTTAATCAATGGTTCAAGAATATCAGTATGTAATTATAAAAAACTACTTGATGAAAAAATCAACTTTGATGAAATTGATTCTCGTTATTTAGTTTTATATGTTTTAAAAGAAAGACAAGTTATTGGTTATACTGAAATTGGTGATACAATCAAAGAAGATGCTGAAAGCTTAATCAAGAATCTTAAAAAAGAAAAAGTTTATCATTTAGCTATTCTTACAGGTGATTCAAAGAAAACATCAAATGCGATTGCTGAAGAACTAGGAATTGATGAAGTTCATGCTGAACTAATGCCAGCTGATAAAGTTAAACTTATGGAAGAATATAAAGCCAATGTTGTAAATGAAAAACATGTTGTATATGTAGGTGATGGTATTAATGATGCTCCAGTAATTGCTTCAGCTGATGTTGGTATTGCGATTGGAGCACAAGCATCTGAAGGTTCGATTGCGATTGCGGATATTGTTATTATGGATGATAAACTATCAAAAATCGATGATGCGATAAAGATTGCTAAAAAGACAAAACGTATTGTTTCAGAAAATATCTTCTTAGCTTTATTCTTTAAAGTAGTTGTCCTTCTTATCACATTCTTAGATATTCCATCAATGATTTGGTTAGCAATCTTCTCTGATGTTGGTGTATCTTTACTTGCTATTATGAATTCATTGAGAATTAATATTCAAAAGAAGGAAGATAAGAAGCATGAGTAAGTATTTGAGCACAGGTAAAATTGTTGGAACATTTGGTATTAATGGTGAATTAAAGGTTCTCTCTGATTCAACAACTAATCGTTTCATTAAAGGTAATACTTTATATTTAGGTAAAACTCTTAAAACACTAGAAAAAGTTACAATTTCATCAGCAAGAATCCATAAAGGAATGAACTTAGTCACAATAAATAATCTTAATGATATCAATGAAGTTTTAAAATATATAGGTTATACATTTTATATTGACCGTGATGAATTAGATGATTTAAAAGATAATGAATATTACTTTGATGATTTAATTGGTTTAGATGTTATTTCTAATAACAAAGTAGTTGGTAAAGTTATCGATGTTTTAGACTTACCAGCATCTGCTGTTTTAGAAGTTGAAGTTGATAATAAAAAGTTATTAATTCCTTTTGTTTCAAATTACATTGGTGAAGTCACAAAGGAATCACTTGAAATCCTACATTTGGAGGAATTTATATGATGAGATTTGATGTATTAACGCTATTTCCTAATATCTTTAGTGGGTTTTTAAGTGAATCATTAATTAAAAAAGCTATTGATAAAGATCTCTTACAAGTCAATTTAATTAATTTTCGTGATTATTCAACAAACAAACATAAAACAGTTGATGATACAGCATACTCAGGTGGTGCAGGAATGTTGATTTCTGTCGAACCTATTCATCTTGCTTTAAAGGATATTGAACACTTTGAGCAAGCTCATAAAGTTTTACTTTCACCAAGTGGTAAAGTACTAACTCAAGAAAAAGCCAAAGAATTATCACAAAAAGATCACATTATTTTAATATGTGGTCACTATGAAGGTATTGATGATAGAATCCATAACTACATTGATGAAGAAATATCAATTGGTGATTTTGTCTTAATGGGTGGTGAAATTCCAGCTATGGCAATAATTGAAGCAACTATTAGACTTGTAGGTGCAATCAATCCTGATTCAATAGTTGAAGAATCATTTTCTAACAACCTTCTTGAATACCCTCAATATACAAAACCCCTTACTTATGATGGTCATCAAGTTCCAGAAGTCTTAGTTAATGGTAATCATAAATTAATTGAAGAATGGAAACGATATGAAAGTTTGAAAAAAACTTATTTAGTTCGTCCTGACCTACTAAAAAAAGCTTCACTTTCTTTAAAAGATTACCAAATGCTTTGGGAGATTAAAAATGAAAATCAATAAAATCATTTATTCTATTATCTTATGTTTAATGATTTTTATGACTTCATGTACATATCAACCTAAATCATTAGATTCAGAAGACTTTACCGTTTTAGCTGAAAAAATAGTAAGTGGCAAAGAAAAAGGAAAAATTATTGACTTAAGAAAGGTTGAAGAATTTGAAGAAGGACACATTTTATCATCGCTATCTTATGATTTAACTAAACATCAAGTAGATGATTTTTACAATTGGTTTATCCAAAACGCTGGAAATGTTAAGAAGATTTTAATAATTGATGATGGTACAAATAAGTATCAAGAAATATTACCATTATTAACAAAGTACAAAACATATTATTATGAAGCGGGTTATTCTGCTTTAAAAACAACAAATTATTTTGAAAAGCACATTGTTGAAGCAACAGGCTTAGATGATTGTGGATGCTAAAGGAGAAATTATGAATTGGAATTTACAAGTTATTTATAAAACAAATGAAGATTTTGAAAAAGATTTTAATGAATTATCAAATTTAATTAATGAAGTTAAACAATATGAAGGAAAACTTCATGAATTTGATAGTTTTAAAAAATATTATTTACTACAAAAAGAATTTGAAGAAAAAGCATCTAAATTATATTTATATGCACATCTTTCAAGCGACTTAAATAAAAAAGATGTCGATGCAGCCGCAAGACATCAAAGATGTATGATGCTTTTCGCATCCATTAATCAAGCAACATCTTTTGAAACTCCTGAAATCTTGAGTATTGGCAAAGAAAAAGTCATGAGTTTTGTGGAAAAAGATGAAGACTTAAAACCTTTTAAGTTTATTTTTGAAAAGACTTTCCATCAAGCAGAACATATTCTTTCAAAAACAGAAGAACATTTACTTTCAATTATGAATCCAGCTATTTCTAAAGGTGGTAATTTATATAGTATGCTAGCTGTTGCTGATGGCGTTAATGAGACAATCACAATTGATGGAAAAGAATATACAGTAACTCATGGTAATTGGTCAGACTTAATCAATGAATTTAGAAATGAAGATGATCAAAGAAAAGTCTTTGAAGCAATATTTAAAAAGTATGAATTAAATAAGAATACTTATGCGGCAATATATGATGCGATAATGGAATCTGATAAAGCCACAATGAAAGCTAGAGGCTATGATTCAATTCTTGATGTTCATCTGTTCCATAATAACATTCCATCTAAAGTTTATAAAACATTAGTAGATGTTGCTGGAAACAATACAGAAGATATTAAAAAATACATTAAGTTAAGAAAAGAATATTTAGGTATCAAGAAATATTGTACATACCACCGATTCTTAAGTTTGGCTGAATCAAACAAGAAGTATGAATATCAAGATGCTTTAAAGATTTTCTTTAAATCAATTGAAAAATTCCCAGAAAGCTTCCAAGCTAAAGCACATACAGCTTTAGAAGATGGCTATGTCGATGTATATGAAAAAGAAGGTAAAAGAACTGGTGCTTATTCATCATCAGTAACTGATTTTCATCCATTCATTTTATTAAACTATAATAATGCATTAGATGATGTCTTTACAGTTGCTCATGAAGCTGGACACTCAATTCATTCACTTTATGCGATGGAAGCACAACCATCAGTTTTACAAAACTATACAATCTTTGTAGCTGAAATTGCTTCAACGTTCAATGAACACAATCTTTTAGATTATTTAATGAATAGCGGAACTCTAACAGTTGATGAACAAATCATCTTACTTCAAAAAGCTATCGATAATATTATTGCGACATTCTATCGTCAAACTTTATTTGCTGAATATGAACTTGAAATCTCACACTTAAAAGAACAAGATATTCCGCTAAATTATAAAGTATTATCTGACGTTATGATTAAACTATATGATAAATATTATGGATTAGACATCAAAGATGAAGTTTATAAAGAATACATTTGGGCATATATCCCTCATTTATTCTACACACCATTCTATGTTTATCAATATGCGACTAGTTTTGCAGCAAGCATGAAGCTATATCAAAATGTTAAGAACAATGTTCCAAATGCATTTGAAAACTATACTAATCTTTTAAAAGCAGGTGGTTCTAAATACCCTACACAAATCGCCAAAGAAGCAGGTATCGACTTTGAAGAAAGAGCAACATTCGAAGCAGTTACTCTTCGCTTAAAAGAATTAGTAAATAAATTAGAACAATTACTAAAATAAGGAAACTCTCACTTCATTTGAAGTGAGTTTTTTTATTTTAATATTAGGAAATTATCGTAAAACAATATTTAAACTGTTGACGGTTCTAATTTACTAAGTTTCGAGGAACAACAATCCATTTATGAAAATATTTTCATAATTATTGAAAAAGTTTTCATAAAAGTGTATAATATAAGAGTAAACAATCTTCAAAAAAGAAAGGAGCTTATTTATGAATCAAACTAAAATTTATGATGTTGCTGGTGCTGCTGGTGTTTCACTCGCAACTGTATCAAGAGTATTAAATCACCCAGAAAAGGTTAAACCAGCAACAAGAGAAAGAATTCAAAGAATTATTCGTGAACTTGGTTATAAGCCTAATCTTAATGCTAAAGGTTTAGCATCTTCAAAATCAACTACTGTTGCTGTTGTGGTTCCAGAACTTGCAAGAAGCTCAATTGCTGAAACTGTTAATGGTATTGCCGCATGCGCTAAACGCCGTGGTTATTTGATTCGTTTGTTTGTCGCCGGACGTACTAGTGATTTACCAAACGAAGAAGCTGTTAAGGTTCAAAGGGAACTTTGGACAGATGTTTTAGCGTCTAGTGTTGATGGTGTTCTTTACATCGATGATGAAATGGATGCTGAATCAGAAAAATTAGTATCTTCATTCCCTCTTCCAATTGTTTTGACAAACACTTCTTGTGAAAACATAACAATTCCAATGGTTTCAGTTGATTATGAAAAAGCAGCTTATGAAATCACTAAAGAAATGATTCAAAGAGGAAATAAAGACATTTGGCTAATTAAAACGATTCATAAATATGTTATGAACGAATTAAAAGCTAAAGGCTATTTAAAAGCTATGGAAGAAGCTAATTTAAAACCTAATATTTTGGAAGTTAGTGGTAAAACAGAAAAGAATGAAGTTGCATATAAAGAATTATTAGAAAAGCATCATATCGATGTAGCAATTGTTGTTCGTGACTCAATGGCTGTTTCATTCATTAATGCTGCTAGATTACTTCACATTAACATTCCTAATGAATTACAAG
Organism: Caryophanales bacterium UBA1231; assembly: GCA_002309035.1. Next base: position 6,254 of record DBWT01000019.1, read on the forward strand.
TAATTGGTTTCCAAAATACACGTTATGCTCTTCTTTCTCGTCCAAAACTTACATGTATTAATACACCTATTTATGAAATTGGTGAAAAAGCAATGGATGTTTTAACAAATTTAATGGAAGAAGAAACCGAACAAAAGGATATTGTTGAATACATCCCATATGATATTGTATGGAGAGAATCAACAAAATAGAGGTGTAAGATGACTTTATATGAAGAATTAAAGTGGCGTGGCTTAGTTTACAATATTTCTGATGAAGCGCTTATTGACAAACTTAATAAAGGCGAATTAACTTTCTATTTAGGTGCTGACCCAACAGGTGATAGTTTACACGTTGGTCATTTAGTAACATACCTTGTAGCAAAACGCCTAGAAGCAGTAGGCAACAAACCAATCTTTTTGATTGGTGGTGCAACAGGAACAATTGGTGATCCTAAACCAACCGCTGAAAGACAATTATTATCTTTAGACGTTACGCAAAAGAATGCTGAATGTTTAACTAAACAAGTTAAAAAGATGTTTAATTGTCAAGTGGTAAATAATTTAGATTGGACAAAAAACTTAAATGTTTTAGATTTCTTAAGAGACTTTGGTAAATTCTTTAATATCAATTATATGATTAACAAAGAAACTGTTAAAGCAAGACTTGATACAGGTATATCTTTTACTGAATTCTCATATCAAATTCTTCAAGCCATGGACTATGAATACTTATTCTCTAAATATGGCTGTAATCTTCAAATTGGTGGTCAAGACCAATGGGGTAATATTACTGGTGGTTTAGAGTTAATTAGAAAAATGCATGGAGTTGAAACACAATGCTATGCATTAACAATTCCTCTTATTTTAAAGAGTGATGGAACGAAATTTGGTAAAACTGAGGGTGGAGCTGTTTGGTTAGACCCATTAAAGACTAGCCCATATCATTTCTATCAATTCTGGATTAACACACCTGATGATATGGTTATTCTTCGCCTAAAACAATTTACTTTCTTAAATCCTAGTGAAATCGAAGCTTTAGAACAAAGTGTTAAAGACGAACCACATTTAAGAAAAGCTCAAACTAAACTTGCTGAAGAAATGACTAAATTAATTCATGGTGAAGAAGCTCTTAAACAAGCACAAAACATCACACAAGCACTATTTAGTGGTGAAATTAAAAAACTAACACCATCAGAAGTTGAAATTGCTTTTTCTTCAATGCCAAAAGTACAAATCAATGAAGATACTCTATTAATTGATGCTTTGGTTTTAGCTGGTGCAGCTAAATCAAAAAGAGAAGCAAGAGAATTTATTTCAAACGGTGCTGTTTTAGTAAATGGTGAACAACAAAAATCTTTAGAATATATGTTAACAAGTGAACAAACACTAGGTAAATATATTATTTTAAGACGTGGAAAGAAAAATTATTATTGTATTGAATATGAAAAATAAATCATTTTTAAAAACCCTATCAATTGTCGTTTTAACAATGACAATTTCACTATTACTTATATTTAATAGTCATTTACTTCTTTCTTCAAAAGAAATTGATATTCATACACTACTTAAAAATGCATCACACAATGAATATGAGAGCGAAGCAAATATTACAATATTGACTCCAGGTGCAAACTCATATGCTGAGTATTATGGTTATAATAGTGTGGAAATCATAAAAGGTTCTTTTATTGATGAATTTCAAAAAGAAGGATATATATTCTATTTATTAAGTAATCTTAGTGATATCAATAATTTTGTCTTTAATCAAAATCAAAAATATGTAATTGCTATAAACAATAGTAGTGTTGCTCACTTAGGTCATAACATTTTTCAAGACACAAATATGAACGATCGTGGCTCATATGATATGCTTGAAAAGCTTGTAGAAAAAACAATAGAGAAATATTTGGTTTCACTTTATGGTGCTTCTTTAGAAAACTATAAAATCCCACGTATTAATATGGTTGGTCATTCTCGTGGTGGTATCAACAACATGTTGTTTGCGATAAACCACCCATTATTAGTTAATAAACTATTTAGTGTTGGTACACCATATACAGGTAGTAGTTTATATACTGATGTTTTAAATCAAGGTGTTGATATGATGAAATATTTAGGCAGCCTTGCGATTGAACAATGTGTTGACAGCAACATTTATAATAATTTAAAAGCCGCATGGAATGAATATAAAAATAATGATTCATATTATTACCATGCTCAGTTACATACGATTTCTGGTTTAACAAGTTATGGAAATGTCCAAGAAACAGTTCTCAATTTTGTTAGTTCATTTGATATTTCGCTTTTTGCAAAATTCTTCTTAAGAACAGCTGTTAATGTATTCTTAAATACACAAGAAGAAATCATCAATGAAGATAACACATATTCAGTGCTTTATAAACATAACTTCTTAATGAAGAAACTAACAGAATTATGTGACTTATATGAAACATATAAAGGCAAATTAATGCTTGGGTCTTATGTGGCAAGCGATATGTTAGTATTTGTTAAATATATATTATCGGTTCTAAATCATTTAAGTAAAACAGAAAGTGGTATTTATTATACAAAGAGCGATTTCTTCGTTGATGATGATTCACAAAGTGCTGAAGGCTTTGTAATTGATTATAATTACAAAAAGATTTTCACATATGATAATAGTAATTTTGCATATCATATGTTTGATTCATATCCAGCAATTGTTCATGCACAAGAACCATTAGATAGCGATGTTATTAGCTATGTTTTAAATAATATTCAATAATTTTTAAAATAATATCTCCAAAGAAGACAATTTTCAGTGGAGATATTTTTTATTTTATGTTATAATAAAGATAGAAAAGAGGTGTATCATGGTTTTAGAACAATTAAAAGCGTTAATTCAATCTGGTGTTGATTCAGGTGCATTCCCAGGTGCAACCTTTTGTATCACAACAAAGAATAAAAAATATATGGATTTTGTTGGCTTAAAAGCTAAATTTCCAAAAGAAGAAGCAAACGTCCTTGATACTATTTATGATATGGCAAGTGTCACAAAGGTTGTTACGACAACAACATGTCTTTTGAAACTTTTAGAACAAGGTAAAATAAGATTATTTGATCGTGTTAATCTTTATGTTCCACGCTTTAAATATGATGATATATATATCTTTCATTTAGTTACACATACATCTGGGCTTATTGAATATCTTAAAAATCAAAAAGATTTAAAGAGTAGAGAAGAAGCTCTTGATTTATTATTTGAACAACCAAAGATTTTTGAAACAGGAACTGATTTAGTTTATTCTGATTTAAATTATATCTTATTAGGTTTAGTCATCGAAAGTATAACAGGCATGTCGCTTGATAAATTTGCTGAAGAAAGTGTCTATAAACCACTAGAGATGAAAGATACTTGCTTTAATCCTAAAAATGCTGAACGTTGTGCACCAACAGAAGAAAGAAATGATCAAGTTGTTCAAGGCATGGTTAGAGGCAAAGTACACGATGAAACATCATATATTCTAGGTGGTGTTGCTGGTCATGCAGGTATGTTTTCAACCATTGAAGATATGAGTCATTTCATGCAGATGATTCTAAATGAAGGAAAGTTTAATGGTAAACAGTTCTTATCGCCAATTACTGTTGATACACTATTCCATCCATTAGTTGAAAAACCAGTTGGTTTATCTACTTATAAGTTATATCGCAGTATCGGTTGGATTGTTAGAGACTACAATGCTTCTAGTGGTGATTTTACATCAAGAGAAACAATTGAACACACAGGCTTTACTGGCACTAATGTATGGATTGATAGATTAAATGGCATTGCCTTTTGTATGTTATCAAATCGTGTTCATCCAACAAGAAAGAATATATTGCATATAGCTTTAAGAGCTAAGATTGCAAACTTTATAATGACACATCTAGATGAAATCAAGGAGGAATTAGAAAATGTTAATTAGAAATTTTGAAAGAAATGACATTGAAGCTGTTACTAACCTTTGGAATGAAACAGTCAAAGTTAGAGATTTTTATTATCAATTTAGTGTTGAAGAATTAACAGAAAGACTTTTTGACAACAAATCATTTGATGAAGAAGGTGCATTTGTTGCACTTGAAGATAATCAAATTGTTGGGTTTGCTGTTGGGTTTATAAGAGTTGAAGATCGTCCTGATCCTGAAAAACCCGGATATTTTAATACAATTGTTGTTCATCCAAAATATCAAAGAAGATATATAGGTACTAAATTATTTGAACATGTTGTTGAATATTTTAAGAAAAACAATCGAAAAGCAATTAGATCAGTTTATTTAGCACCTGTTAATTATCCTTGGTATGTACCAGAATCAAATCATCACAACCATCCTGGTGCTCCAGCTATTCCAATCAATAGCCCTGAATATTTCTTCTTGATTAGACATGGCTTTGATATTCAAGGTCAAATTGATGCATTCCATTTACCACTTAAGAAATTTGAAATGCCAGAAAAAGTTTTAAAAATAATCGAAGACAACAAAAAACAAGGTAGAACTGTTGAAGTATATGATGCATCTAAGCATCAAGGTATCGAAGATTTTTGTGAAGCTATTCAAAATCCTGGTTTTGCAAGATCGATAAGATACAACTTAAATAGAGAAAAACCTTACCCATTCTTAGTAGTTAATGATAATGGTAAAGTTGCTGGTTGGACTGGTCCAATGTATACTGAATCAACAGGAAGAGGCCACTTAGATGGTATTGCTGTTGATTCTAGAGTAAGAGGCGGTGGCCTTGGTAAAATGTTATTCTGCACACTTTGTGATTACTCAAAGAAACAAGGTAGTGACTTTATGACATTCTTTACTGGTCTTGAAAACCCAGCTAGAAGAATCTATTTGTTTGCGGGATTCAGAGTTGCTCAGTCTTTCGCAATCATGAGAAAGGAGCTTAATTAAAATGGAAAATGCTAAACCTAAAGTTATTCTTGCAATTGGTGGACATATTGGTGATGCTGAACTTACAGCAGGTGGATTAATGGCTACTAATGCTGTCATGGGTGGTAAAAACTATACACTTGCGTTAACTGCTGGTGAACGTGGTAATCCACCACACCTAACAGTAGAAGAATATCGCAAACAAAAAATCGAAGAAGCTAATGCTTTTGCTGGCCTTATGAATGGTAAAGCATATGTTTTAAAATATCAAGATGGTGAACTTCCAAACAACGAAGAAGTAAGATATGAAGTTGCTAATATTATTAGAGAAGTAAGACCAGATGTCATTATCACACATTGGTATTCAACTATGCATAAAGATCATAACAACACACATCT
>DBWT01000019.1:11570-15591 GCA_002309035.1 Caryophanales bacterium UBA1231
AAAAGACATTATGCACCAGTATATTTTGCTGAAAACTGGGAAGATGATTTAGATTACAAACCATATCTTTATGTAGATATTACACCAGGATTTGACCTTTGGTGTGAAGGTTTAAAGAAACATTGGTTTGTTATGAATAGTAAAGATTTCAAATATTTTGATTATTATACATCACTAGCTCGTGTTAGAGGTTGTTTAAATAAAACACAATATGCTGAAACATTTACAGTATATGAAAGAAATAAAGTAATTAGAGGTGCTAAATTATGTTAAAGAGAATATTTAAAATTAGTATCATTTCATTAGTTATTTTTCTTTCACTAATAATGATTAATGCTACTAAAGCAATTGATTTAAGTGCAGAATCAGAAGAATATGAAAGAGTAGTACTAAATGGTGAACCTGTAACATATCTTTATACAACAACTCCTGTTCTAATGCCAACTAATTATCAAACATTAAGCAATGAAATGCGTGGTGCTTGGGTAACTACTGTATGGAATGAAGATATGGCAAAACAAGTTGGAACATCAGAAGAATCAATTAATGAATGGAAAGCACAATTCATTAGTGTTTTAGACACATTGGAAAAATTCAATATGAATACAGTATTTTTCCAAGTTCGTCCTTGTAATGATGCCTTCTATCAATCTGATTACAACGATTGGAGTAAGTTCTTATACAAAGAAGGAAAAGATCCAGGTTGGAATCCTCTTCCTTGGATGATTGAAGAAACACATAAACGTAATATGCAATTCCAATGTTGGATGAATGCATTTAGAGTTACTGAAGAAGAACAATTCTCAGACAATGCGATAAACCACACTGATCAAGAATTAATAACAGCAAAACAAAATGTTATAAAACGTCTAACATCAGGTAATTTTGCAAAACAACATCCTGAATGTGTATTGTTAGGTGATTATGATTCTAAATTAATCTTAAACCCAGGTGATTTATTAGTTCATGAACATTTACTTAATACAATTGAAGAATTAATTAGAAAATATGATATTGATGGTTTCCATTTTGATGACTATTTCTATCTATCAGGCCGTTCACAAGACCAATATAACCCACAATTATACAATGTAAACTTTGCTGGTGGTATTTCTTATAAAGAATTATTCACTGGTGAAAACATGATGAATGATATTCCTACATATTTAGATTATCAACAAGACAATGTAAAATATGATCTTGAAGAAGGATTAACACTTGGTGAATTCAGAAGATCAAGTTTAAATAACTTATTTAAAAAGATTAGACTATTAGTTGATGATTTAAATAGTGAATTAAATCGCCATGTTGAGTTTGGTTCAAAACCAGCAGCTGTATGGCAATCTAATAGTGAAAAATGTAATGATTCTCCATCATCATCACCATTAGGTTCTAATACACATTGTGGAGCATATAATTCTAATTACAATTTATTTGCTGATACAAAGTATTGGGTAGAACATGGATACGTAGATTGGATTGCACCACAAGTATATTTCGATTTCCAAAGTAAAGAAGTACCATATGCTGATATCGTTAAATGGTGGGCAAATATTGTTACCAACACAAACAGAGAAAGAGCTGAACAAGGTTTAAAACCAATTAAAATGTATGTAGCTCATGGTATTTATAAATATTCAAGTACAGATAAAGAATATACTGATTCTAATGAATCTGTTTATCAATTACGTTACAACAAAAACTTTGACTGTATTGTTGGTGATGCATATTATGCATTCTCTGACTTAAAAGTCATGAAAACAGAAATTCAAAAAAGAGCAATCAACAATGTTTTATATTTATTTTATCGTAATCATCCAACTCTTCCAATTAATCTCGATCCACTAGATACTGATGAATTAGAAGTTACTAGTGCTATTCTTCGTGAAGGTTCAAAAGAAAACTATGCATATATATCTTTCGATAAAGTTGAAGGAGCATCAATGTATATAATTCATCGTGTACCAGTAGCTGAAGATACAGGAAACATTGATTATACAGAAACTAAATATCGTATTGCCATTGTTAAAGATAATAAATTTGAAAATGAAGTAAGATATGAAACATATATATCTAATCAATTCAATTACTATGTACAACCTGTATCACAAAATTATTATGCTTCAAAATATCTTCAAAAAGTTGATGCATCTCAAATTATTCAAAACAGTGCACCAGCAGCTATCAACATAACATTTGATAATAATAAACTTGGAGTAAGCGATACTTTAGCAATTCATATTCCATATGCACATGATGTAGATAATGATACATTATCTTATGAAGTTAAGATAAGTCTTGATGGTTTAAATGGACCATTCCTATATGATGTTGATACATTAGAATATTTAGATTCTGAAATCTATGCAACTTTCAAAGGCTTTGGAAGTGCTATTGAAGAAGTCATAGTAAGAGTAATAGTTAGTGATGGACCACATAAAGTAACTAATTATAGTGAACCAGCATCTTTTGGTGATGCAACACACGTTAATCCTGTTACACCAGTACCATCAAAAGACCCAGCAAGTGGTTGTTCATTTGGTATGATTGGTGCTATGTTCAGTACAACAATGTTTTTCACATTAATGTATTTTGCATTTAAAAAGAAAAAATAAATGAAAAGGTTAAGAAGTGATTCATCACTTCTTTTCTTTTTTTCATAAATAAAAGATAAATAATGTTCAAAATATTTATTTATTTTTTAAAAAATGGTATACTATATATAGAGGTAATGCTTATGAAAATATATGATACTCATAGTGATATCTTTTATAATTTAGCTTTTAGAAAAGATGAAGATCCATTTCGAAAATATCATTTGAATGACTTAAAACAAGGTGAAGTTGTTGGTGGTATATGGGTTATCTATTCAGATTTTGATTTTGATGTTATTGAAGCATATAAAAAAGCTTTAAAAGATTTTGAACCATATAAAAATGATTTTGATGTTATATATGGTTTAGAAGGATTAAGAAACGTCAAAACACTTGATGAATTAGATACTTTGTATAAAATGGGAATTCGTCATGCTATGCTTACATGGAATGAAGAAAATCATTTAGCCACAGGTGCAAAAGCTAATCCTGAAAGAGGAATTACTGATGAAGGTAAGAAATTCATCAAATATATGAACGAGCACAATATGATTGTGGATGTTTCACATTTAAATGAAAAGAGTTTCTATGATGTTTTAAATGAAAATCCTAAAATCTTAATCGCATCACATTCTAATTGTTATGCTTTAAGACCACATTTAAGAGCTTTAAAAGATGAACAACTGTATGCATTAAAAGCACATAATGGTATGGTAGGTGTTGTAGCCGCAAGAAATTTTGTTAGTGACAAACGCGAAGAACAAACATGTGCGCATCTCGTTAAACACATTCTTCATTTAAAAGAGATAATAGGAATTGATAATATTATGTTAGGTTTAGATATGATGAATTATCTTGATGATTTTGATGATGATAATTTAAATGACTTAAAATCACATGCTGATTGTCAAAACTTAGTTTCAGCAATGTTTAATGCACATCTAACACAAGAAGAAATCGAAAAAATATGTTATAAGAATTATTTAAGATTAAAAGAAAGGGTATATGGAAATGAAAATTAAAAAGTTTTTAAAAGCAATTTGTTTATTATTAGTAACAGTTTTATTGTTTTTTGTAACATCTGCTGTTAAAACAGAGGCAACAGCAAACAATGAAGTTCCAGTCGAATTACGTGGTGTTTGGGTTGCTACAGTATCTAATATTGATATTGCACGCCAAACAAGTGCTGGTGAACTTCAACAAAAAGCATATAAAGAAAAATTAATGACAATCATTGAACGTGCTGAATATTATGGTATGAATGCTATTTTCTTCCAAATCAGACCTGCCAATGATGCTTTCTATGAATCACAATACAATGCATGGAGTGAATTCTTAGTTGCACGTGGTGTTAATCCTGGTTGGGATATGTTAACATGGTTTATCGATGAATGCCATGCTCATGGACTTGAATTCCATGCTTGGTT
>DBWT01000018.1:0-467 GCA_002309035.1 Caryophanales bacterium UBA1231
GGCTTAATTCAAATTGAAGAATTAGGAACTATTGAAACAAATATTGCCCTAACTTCAACATTATGCGTTAATAGAATCGCAGAAGGAGTAATCCAAGAATCACTCGATTGCAACAAAGAAATAGGTGTCTCAACTGGTACGGTTAATCCTGTTGTTATGGAATGTAATGATGGAAGCTTAAATAATTCACGATTAAGAGTATTAACGGAAAATGATTATTTTGATGCTCTAAAGGACTTAAAGGAAGACTTTAATGAAGGTGATGTTGGTGCTGGTGCTGGAATGGTCTGCCATGGCTTCAAAGGTGGAATTGGTTCTGCATCAAGAATTATTAAAATTGATGATAAAGAATATACACTTGGTATTTTGTGTAATTCTAATTTTGGTTCTTCAAATGGACGTGATTTGATTTTTAAAGGAAGAAGATTAAGAGATCTAATAAATGAAAAAGATAAAGAAGAAGAGGA
>DBWT01000018.1:514-3137 GCA_002309035.1 Caryophanales bacterium UBA1231
AGATGCCTAAAAAGAATTGAAATTGGAATTGGTAGAACTGGTAGTTATGCTGGAAATGGTAGTGGTGATGTTTTTATTGGTTTTTCAACTGCCAATATCCGTAAACATTTTACAGAAAGAGCACTAGAAGATACAATATATTTAAATGATGATTATATTAATCAAATATTTAAAAATGTGGTTGATATAGCTGAAGAAGCAGTTATTAATTCCCTTCTTTACAGTCATCATGTTAAAGGATTTAGAAAAGATGCTAAATCACTTCAAGAATATAATGAAATATTTAGTGACTTATTTGATGAGGTAATTGAATATGAATGAGAATCATTATAAACTCGGAATATTAGGTGGAATGGGGCCTGATGCTACTTGTGATTTATATAAAAGAATAATTACTCACACTGTTGCTAAATGTGACCAAGACCATATCGAAATGGTTATTCTAAATAATGCCAGTACACCAGACCGGACAAAAGCTCTACTTGAGGGTGGTAAAAGTCCTTTACCATATTTAAATCATGGTATTCAAATATTATCTCATCTTGGTTGTGAATATTTTGTAATACCATGTAATACCGCTCATGCTTATAGTGATAAATTTTGGAAAAGAACAAAAATGAAATTCATTAATATGATTGATGCAGTTATTGATGAATTAAAAGAAAAATATAATGATAAAAAAGTATGTGTCTTATGTACTAATGGTACAAAGAATGCTAAAGTATATGAGAATAAAGGCATTGTTATAAATTATCCTTATAATCAAGAAAAAGTAATGAATGTTGTCACAAATACCAAGGCAGGTCTTGATGATTTATCAAGATTACAAGAAGTAATAAATGAAGAAGAAAATAATTATGATATTTTTATTTTAGCTTGTACTGAATTATCTTTATATAAAGATAAACTTAATTCAAAATGTATTATTATTGATGCAATGGATGAATTAGTTAAAAAAATAATTAAATTATGTGGTAAAGTTTATAAATAATTGATATAATATAAATAGAAAAGGAGAATTTAAATGGAATTACAGATTAAAAATAAGTGGATTTCTATTGGCGGTTCATCAGTTGTTCAAGATTTAGATGGCAATGATGTATTAAAGGTTAAAGGTAAAATACTTACAATTACAGCTAAGAAGTTTGTTACAACTCTTGATGATGAGGTTAAATATGTTGTAAGAAGAAAATTCTTCCGTTTATTTAGAAGAAGAGCAATTGTGGAAGATACAAATAAAAATCCAATTGCGAAAATTAGTCGTAAAGTATTATCTTTACATGATCGTTATTTTGTAGAATCAAGTTTAGGTCAAATGGAAATTATTGGTAATATTTTCCAATTTAATTATAAGATTATTTTAAATGGTAAAGAAGTAGGTCACATCGCTAGAAAAATATCTTTACGTGACTCATTCGTTTTAACAATCGAAGATGGTTTTGATTATATGTTATTTGTGGCACTAGTTATTGCGATTGATATTATCACTGATGATAAAGATGATGCCGCAAGTTCACGCTCAAATGATTAAAAAAAATAGGTCCCTTTTGGACCTATTTTATTAATGGAATTAAATCTTTAATTGATGGTAAAATTAAATCTGGTTTGATACTAGATTCTTTTACTGTTTCCATTGTGCTTTCACCGGAAAGAACAAGGATTGTAAAACATCCAGCATTAGCTCCTGATGCAATATCAGTATAAATTCTATCACCTATAACTGCGATGTTTTCTTTTTTAATATTTAATTTTTCACTTAATATGTCAATCATTAATGGTGATGGTTTACCAATGTATGTTGGTTCAACTTTTGTTGCATTAGTTATCATCTTGCACATGCTGCCACAGTCAGGAATGTATCTTCCACCCGCTATTGGACAAACTAAATCACAGTTTGTGGCAAGAAAGGTAGCGCCACTATCAATGGCAGTACAAACACGTTCTAGCTTATCATAAGTAAGTTCACGATCAAATCCCATTACTACTACATCTGGATTACTATCAACAAGTTTAACTCCATAATTTTTAAGTTCTAATTCTAATGACTTTGTACCTGATAATAATACTTTCTTGTTTTTGTAATGACTATTAAGGTATAAACCCATGGCATTACCTGATGTAAAAATATTCTCAATTCTTGCGGGTATTCCAATTCTTTTTAATTTATCTAAATAATCTTCTTGACTTTTTGATGAATTATTAGTCAGAAAAATATATTCTATATTTTTTTCTCTTAAAAGATTAATAAAATCAAGTGATCCATCAAATAAATCATCATCTAGATATATTGTACCATCCATATCAAGTAGAAATAATTTAATATCTTTTAGTTTATTATTTATATCCATAAGTAGTCACCATTTTGTATTATTTTACCAAAAATGACATAAAAAGTCAAAAAGTGCTTTACTTTTTTTATTTATTTTGATATAATATTTGTGCTTTTGGAGATGGCTCTATAGCCAAGTGGTAAGGCAAGGGTCTGCAACACCCTGATCGTTGGTTCAAATCCGACTGGAGCCTCCATTTTTAGAACAACAGGATTGATACAATAGTGTCAGTCCTTTTTTCTTTGTATAAACGTGAGAACCGCATATCTAAGCCATTTATTTAAAATATTAGA
>DBWT01000018.1:3227-5427 GCA_002309035.1 Caryophanales bacterium UBA1231
TAGGGTATCTTGGAGCGATTAATTATTATATAATTAATTTGTTATATTTAGTCGATAAAAGGATGGTAATAGATAGTTGTACGCAGATTATGGCAGTTAATCAGGTGAGGCTCCTACCCAACGAAAGTGGAGTCTTTTTTGTTGTCTCGTATTAATGTACNNTCGAATGTTAGGTTCTGATGGGACTCGAATCAATAAGAGATAATGGTAGAAATATAGATGAGATTGAGGTATAATAATGTTAGATAAATTTGAATTTGTAGGTGCGTGCAATGAACCTAATAGAATTAACTCACAAGAACGATATTTTACAAACATATGAGATTTACAAACACTGTATGTTTATGCCTACCGAAGACAAATTTAATAAGAAAGTAGAACAATTTCTGAATAATGACTCTGTAAAAATCTTTGCTTGTTTTAGTCACGGAAAGATTGTGGGTGTTATGGCTGTTTCTTTTATTGAACAGAAGAAAGTTGAGATATTAGGAATTGCGGTTGATTTATCTGCTCGTGGCAAAGGCATTGGTTCTTATATGATAAAACAAGTGATAAATAATTATGATTTATTGTCTGTATATGCTGAAACGGATAATGATGCCGTCGGTTTTTATCAGAAGAACAATTTTAGTATTACAGAGTTTTATGAAACCCATGATGGCGAAACTGTTATCCGCTATAAATGTGAATTAATCAGATAAACCAATTCCAATTTGTCGAACAGTTAGAAAAATAAGAATTTGTGGAGGTAAATAATGAGCGAAGTTTATTTTTCAAATAATAACTTACTAATTAGAAGCATGGAAGTCGATGATGCTAAAATAATATACGATACTTATTTATCATATGGGTGGCATCCGTCTTTAGAAACCTATGAAAATTACTACAAAGAACAGGGAGAAAATAAAAGAAAAGTATTTATTGCGGAGTATGATGGAGAAGTATCTGGACTATGTACTTTGGTATTAAATCCTATGGAAGGTCCTTGGGCAGGTCTGGGGTATCCTGAAATAGTTGATTTGACAGTGTTTTTCCACGTTCGTAATAAAGGAATTGGAAATAATCTTATGGATGTGGTGGAACAGGAGGCGGCAAAAGTGTCTGATATGATATATTTGGCAGTTGGTGTCCATTCGGGGTATGGTGCAGCACAAAGAATTTATGTCAAGCGTGGCTATGTTCCAGACGGTAGTGGCGTGTGGTATCAGGGAAAACAATTAGAACAATACGCTCCATGCTGTAACAATGATGATTTATTGCTTTTCATGTCTAAAAAATTATAATCAAGAAACAAAAGAACAATCGTTTTGATTACTTTCAAATGCAAGGAGATCACATCACTCCTTGGAGTCAAGGTGGTAAAACAACATTAGACAATGGACAGATGCTTTGCGCAGATTGTAATAGAAGAAAATCAAACAGATAATAAATATGGGGTGGACACTCTGTATCAATTAGCTAGTCCTAAGCCATTAAAGAACAATAGGTTTGATACAATACTGTATCAGGCTTTTTTCTTCTTTATTACTTTAATAAATAAGAATGGTATGTTATAATATAACTATCTAAGAAAGATCACATTTGGAGATAGAAATGATTGCTGTTAGGAATTTTAATACTAGACAAATAATTTTAAATATTAATGAAAATGATAGAATAACGGACTTTTATGGGCAAACAAAGTTTTTTATTAAAGGGTCTAATATTACTAATTTTAGTTTTCAAATATTATATAAAATAGATGGTGATTTGATAAAAGACTTTTATGGAAAGATATTATATCGTTTCGATGGAACTTACTTTAAGGATTTTTATGGAAGAATAGTTCTTAGATTTGACGATAATATGATTAAGGATTTTTATGGTCGCTTTCTATATACATGTGATAGTTCATTAACTAATTTTGATAAAATGATACTTGGAACATTATATATGGAAAATGGAAGTCTTGAAAAGGCGATTAAATAGATTTTTTATAGGAAATAATTATTTAATAATATTAATGATTTATAGTATTAGATTGTTTCTAATAATTGATGAAAACGATATACACAATTCTTAAATTGACTTTTTAAAATATTTATAGTAGAATATAGGCAAGGATAATATGTCCTTGTTTTTTTTAGCAATGGGGTTTTATTATGGAAGTTTTAAAACAAATAATAAATTTATTAGTTGGACTTGTTGTATTCGTTACTGG
>DBWT01000018.1:5512-11799 GCA_002309035.1 Caryophanales bacterium UBA1231
TCGGCCGCAATTGGTGCTGGAACAACAGCCGTTATTCAATCAAGTGGTGCTACAACTGTTATGGTTGTCGGTTTCCTTGGTGCTGGAGCCCTGACTTTTTCTCAAGGTTTTTCAATAATGCTTGGTGCTTTTGTCGGAACAACTGTTACCGGATTACTTGTAGCCTTGTCATCTTTCTCATTTTCTGTCTTTTTAATGCTTACCGCATTTATTGGTTTTGTTTTTGGCTTCTTTAGAAATGAAAACCTAAAAAGTATTGGTGAGATATTAGTTGGTTTTGGTATATTATTTTTTGGTCTTGAAGCAATGAAAGGAGCTTTCTCTCTTCCAACAATTCAAGAAGGGATTATTAAGATTTTAAGTTCAATTGATTTCCCAATTCTTTTAATGTTGATAGGAGCTGCTTTAACTGCTTTAACTCAATCAAGTAGCGCCACAAACGGTATCGTGATTGTCATGGTCGCTGCTAACCCTAATCTATTATCAGCTGGCTTTTATTTAGTATTAGGTGCCACAATTGGTGCCTTACTTCCAACATTCCTTGCCGCCATAAAGAGTAATATTTTATCAAGAAGAGTAACATATAGTGCAATAATAACTAGAGCACTTGGTGCTTTAATTGGCACAATTGTTATTTGGTTAATATCAGATCCATTATTTAATATGTTAAATAATTTCCCACAAACTGATCTTCCAATTATCCTTGCCTTATTTACCGTTATTTATAATGTAATATTTTTAGTAGTAATGTTGCCACTAATTACACCAGTTGAACATATTGCTAATAAAATATTTAAAGATAAAGATGCTTTAAAGAAGAAACAATCTCTTCATCATATTGATGATAACTTAATCAATACACCATCTGTTGCTATTATTCAAGTTAAAAAAGAAATTGAAGAAATGCTTGAATTATCAAGAATTAATTTATTCTTAGGAATTGATGCAATGTTAAATGTTGATTTATCAAATTCAAAAGAGATTGAACAAAGAGAAGATGAAATTGACTATATGAATACAGCGATATCTGATTATTTAATCAAATTATCATCAAAAGCATCACTATACGATGAAGCTAAAATTGGTGCTTATTACCATGTTATTAATGACATTGAACGTATTGGTGACCATGCTTGTAACTTCCTTGATATGACAAAGAAGATGGCTGGCGAAGATTTATCATTTTCGGAAATTGCCAAAAAAGAATTTGGTGAATATAAAGATGTATTAGTTGAAATGTTTGAAATATCTAGTAAGATATTTATGGATCGTAATTATACAGATCTTAAGAGATTACATGATTTAGAAGAAGAAACTGATAATCTAAAAGAGAAATTAAGTGATAGTCACTTTGAACGTATTAAAAGAAATGAATGTAATAACGAATTATCACCATTCCATTCAAATTTATTAACAGAACTTGAACGTTGTGCCGACCACTTAACTAATATCGGTTATTCTGTTGTTAACCCTACTGGTGATGAGATTAAACATATCCAAAAATAAGGTGACTTTATGACAATCGTAAAAAGAATTGGTGAAGCTCATTTAGTTATTAATATTATTGATTATAATCAAAAAACAGTGTTTCTAATTTTACCTGGTGGTGGATACCAATTACTATCAAATCGTGAAAGTGGTCCTGTTGCTACAAGCGTTAATATGGAAGGTTATAATAGTGCGATTCTATATTATACATGTAAACCATTAATTCCTTATGAAGAAGGAAAAGCTTCATTAAAAGAATTATCAAAAGATTTTAAAAATATTGTTGTGATTGGTTTTTCGGCTGGTGGGCATTTAGCATCACTTCTTGCGACTACAGAAGAAAAAGAAAATTTGAAAGCCGCGGTTCTATGTTATCCTGTAATATCACTTAAAGAATATACTCATGAAGAAACTGCTAAAAGTTTTTTAGGAAATGATTTAAGTGATGAAAAGCGCCTTAAATATTCAGGTCACACTAGAGTAGATAGCGATACTGTTCCAACATTTATTTGGACCACAAAAGATGATGAAATAGTGCCATATGAAAATACTTTAATGATGGCTGAAGCTTTAAAAAAATATAATATTTTAAATCAAGTATTAATTTTTGATAGTGGTGTTCATGGATTAGCTCTAGCAAATGAAACAGCAGTTGTTGGTTTTGATGACAAAACATATAATCGTCCCGATATTGCAATATGGTTTAAGGAAGCTATAAAATTTATTAAGAAAGTAGTGGAATAAGAAATGGAAGAAAAGAAAAATAGTTTTAAGTTTTTTTGTAATAAAGATTGCATCTATTTTCCATGTCATGAAACAAATGATAAAGAAAATTTTAATTGTTTATTTTGTTACTGCCCTTTATACGCCCTAGGACCAAAATGTGGAGGAAATTTCACTTATTTAGAAAGTGGAATTAAAGATTGTTCTAAATGTTTGATTCCTCATAATCCTAAAGGCTATGAATACATAACTGGCAAATATTATGAAATTATGAAACTTGCTAAACGTGATCCAAATAAAAAAGAAATGTTTGAAATCATAAATGAAATGGATAATAAATAAGAGTTCTCAAAAATATGAGAACTTTTTTTGTTTTTCTTGCGCTATGAAATCGTTTTATGTTATAATGGTCTTGTAAATGATTGGTGATTTTTATGCAAATTAAACGAGGACCTTACGATTTCTATCAATTATTTTTTAATAAAAATAATAAAACGAGTATTATTGATTATTTAAATGAATCATCTTATGATGCTTTAGGGGAAATTGACCTATGTCGAGATGAATTAAAAATCATTTATACGGTTACTGGAAAGTATTTTGCGCCATTTTTGGATGATTGTTTTAGCACCTTATATAATTTTACGATTAAAAATGTTATTCATCCAGATGATTGTGTTATTTATCAAGAATTGATGGACCCTAAAGCTTTAATTAAAAGATTAAAAGAATCACCAACACCGAACTTTATGCATTCTGAACTACGATATAAACTGCAAGAAGGTGGATATCGTTGGGTTGAACAATGTGTTATAACTGGAAAAGAAAATGGCTTGCGTGATGGCGTTGTCCAATTCTTCGTATTTGATATTCAAAGTAAGAAGAGTCGTGAAATGGGCGTAATCACAAAAGATAAGACACTAGAAGCACAAGAACGTGATAGCATAACACGTTTATATTTAGAAAAAACATTTTTTAAATATGCCGTTGAAAAAATAAAGAATAATCCAAATAAGAAATGGTGCTTTATTTCTATTGATATCGAACATTTTAGGTTATTTGATGAATGGTATGGTCTTGCTGCGGGAACCAATTTAATTGCTCATGTTGGTCTTTTTATTATGGAACTAGAAAATAACCATGATGCTATAGGTGGCTATTTTGGTCAAGATGATTTCGCCATTTTAATGCCATATGATGAAGATGCTATTAACGAATTATTTGATAAAATAAGAAATTATACGATGTCATTTGGAACATCAGTTGGTTTCATGCCAGCGTTTGGTATTTGTTTTGTGGATGATACAAATGAAATAATGGAAACATTTAGCCATGCATCAGTCGCCTGTTTCTATGCAAAATCTGATATCAAGAAACGTATTTATGTTTATGATACTAATATGCATAGTAAATCTGAACAAGAATACCGAATCTTACTTGATTTTATTGATGCAATAAAAAATAATGAAATAACTTTCTATTTACAACCACAATACCATATTTTCACAAAACAAATTGTTGGAGCTGAATCATTATCAAGATGGTTTAAAGGAGATAAAATAATTTCACCAGCAGAATTTGTACCAGTACTTGAAAAATATGGCTTTATTACTGACCTTGATAAATACATCTGGGAAGAAGTATGTAAGTTCCAAAGAGATTGGATTGATAATGGTCATAAACCAGTCCCTATTTCTGTTAATGTTAGTCAAGTTGATATTTTCACAATCGATATATTCGAATATTTTGTCGAACTTGTAAAAAAATATAATCTTCCTACTAACTTAATTAAAATTGAAATAACGGAGTCCGCTTATTCAGAAGAATCAAATGTCGTAGTTGATGTTGTATCAAAATTACGTTGTTATGGTTTTACAGTTATTATGGATGATTTTGGTAGTGGATACTCTTCATTAAATATGTTAAGTAATTTAAAACTTGATGTCATTAAGTTAGATGCTAAATTTATTTCTTTTGATGGTGATATAACTAAAGGTATTCACATTTTAGAGTCAATTGTTGATATGACAAAAACTATAGCGGTACCATTAATCGTTGAAGGTGTTGAAACAAAAGAACAAATTGATTTTCTTGAAGGACTTGGTTGTCGTTATGTGCAAGGTTATTACTTCAATCGTCCAATGCCTAAAGATGATTTTATTAAATTAATCGCAGATGAAAAGAACATTGACGATGCGGGATTTAAAGTTAAAGTGAACCAACAAATCACTGTAAAAGAATTTTTAGATAAAAATATTTATAGTGATTCAATGCTTAATAATATTTTAGGTGCTGTTGCTTTCTATTCTTGGCATGATGATGAAGTTGATATCGTTCGCTTCAACCAACAATTTTTTGAAAGTGTAAATGTTCCTGACTTTAATGAAAGACTTAAAGGTATCCAAAAATATTTACCAGATAGCGATAAAGAAAGACTATATAAAGCATTAAATGATGCAATGAATAATAGATTGGCAGGATCACAAGAAGTATTACGATTTTCAAGATATGATGGCACTTATTCTTGGTATTTAATTCGCTTCTATTTTATCGGTATTCAAGGTGGTGAGAAACGCTTCTATGGAGCCGCAAATAATTTCACTGATTACGCCGAACTCCAACATGAAATGAATTTAATTGCGAAATTTTCGAGTGATAGTATTGTTTTCTTAAATATTTATAATGGTAAATGGATTTATAAAGTTGCGTCCCATGGTATTGAAAAGGAATTAGGTTTATCAATGAAAGAATTTGAAGATGAACTTAATAGTGGTGCTTTTTATAAACGTATCACAAAAGAAAAAATGGATTTATTTAGAGAATTTACTTTGTCATCTTACAAAGAAAGAAATAGTTTTTCTCTCAATATTGATGTAAAAAATAATGATGGAAAATATATCGAATTAAGTACACGTGGTGACCCAACAGAAGATGAAGTATCTAATGTTTCATACATTATTACAATTCATATTAAAGAAAAATAAACCGAAAAGTCGTATTATTTTAAATATGACTTTTTTTATTTTTATGTGGTTGCTTTTTTATTTTAAAAATGGGATAATAAGGAGAAAATGTAGGAGGCCAAGATTAAAAATGAAAAGATTAGTTGTTTATTTTTCAAGAACTGGTGAGAATTCAGTTAATGGTGAAATTGAAGTTATTGAGAAAGGTTACACAGAAATAGTGGCGGAAAAAATAGCTCGCTATGCTGAATGTGATTTATTTAAATTAGAACCTGTAGACCCATATCCATTTAAATATGATGAATGTGTTGCTCGGGCACGAAGTGAATCAACATGTGATTATCTCCATGATGATTTTTCAATTGATGAATATGGTGTTATTTTTATTGGTTTCCCTAATTGGTATCGTTCATATCCAAGAATTGTTGCTAAATTTATTCGTGATCATAAATGGGTAGGAAAGACCGTTATACCATTCTGCACTAACGAAGAAGGTGCCCTTGGTATTGGTGAACTTGAACTTCGTTCTAGTGTTAAAGGCGCAATCATTAAAAATGGTTTTGCGGAACGTGGTTATAATGCCCAAAATTGTGATGAACGCTTAAAGAAGTGGCTACAAGAAGTATTATAAAAAGGTGAATAAATAATGAAAGAAATTAAAAAAAATATATTTTATGTTGGAGTAAATGACCATTTAGTTGACTTATTTGAAGGACAATATGTTGTGCCAAATGGTATGGCATATAATTCATATGTAATTAAAGATGAATTAATTGCTGTAATGGATACAGTTGATATTAAATTCTTTGATGAATGGATAAAAAATATTAAAGAAGTATTAGGTAAAGAAAAACCAACATATTTAATTGTTCAACATATGGAACCCGATCATTCGGCGAATATTATGCGTTTCTTAAATGAATATCCAGATACATTTGTTGTTGGTAATGCCAAGACATTTAAAATGATTGAACAATTTTTTCATCAAGAAATTAAGAACCAAATGGTTGTTAATGATATGAATTCATTAAATTTAGGAAAACATAATTTAACTTTTGTTTTCGCGCCAATGGTTCACTGGCCAGAAGTAATGGTTACTTATGATGATTATGC
>DBWT01000033.1:0-3518 GCA_002309035.1 Caryophanales bacterium UBA1231
GAATCAGATGTTATTCAAAGCCGTAAGCTTTATGAATTGTTAGAATCGCGTCATATTCCAGTGATTGTTATGGAACCTATCAAAGGCGGAACACTTGCTAATGTTTCAGATAGTGTTAAAAACAAATTCAAAGAACTAAGTGATTTATCTCCAGCATCTTATGCTCTACGCTTCGTTTTAAGTTTTTCAAATGTTAAAATGGTACTATCTGGCATGAGCAATATCGAACAAATGATGGATAATCTCAATACCACAAAAATAGAAGAACCATTATCAGACAAGGAATTCAAAGTTATTGAAGAAGTTAAAACTATGATTCTATCAGAAAAGACAATTCCATGTACTGCTTGTGAATATTGTGTAGCTGGTTGTCCTATGCACATTAAGATTCCAGAATTATTCAAATTAATGAATAGATTGAATCGTGGTGAATGGTATCATACATGGGATGATTACCGCGAATTAACAAAAGAAGAAGGCAAAGCATCAACATGTATTAAATGTGGCAAATGTGAAAATATCTGTCCACAACATTTAAAAATCAGAGATTTATTAGAAATGGTAAAGGGTGCTTTTGAAAGATAATATGGCAAAATTAGATATTAGAAAAGATATTCAAACAAGAAAATACAAACTTACTTGGCGTCCTTTTTATTGGTTTTATCATTTAGTAATGAAGATTATGGATAAGAAACATAATTCAGAATATGAGATTATCGATGATATCAATCAAGAAAAAGGTCCTTGTTTTGTTATTTTTAATCATTTATCAAGACTTGATCACTCATACGTTATCAATATAACATATCCTAAACAAGTTAATATGTTAGCTGGTTATTCGGAATTCTTTAGAAGCCACTTACATTGGGCTTTTAAACATAATAATGTTTTACCAAAAAAGAATTATTGTAATGACTTAACAGGTATTAAAGCAATTAAATCAATTATTAACAAAGGTGGAACAGTAACGTTTGCACCTGAAGGCTTAGCTACCAACGATGGTACAAACAAACCAATCGTCCCTAATACAGGTGGAATGTTAAAGAAATTTGGAATTCCTGTTTATTTTGTTAAACTAGTAGGCCAATATCTTCAAAACACAAAAACTTTCAGTTAAAGAAATCGATGATAAAATCAATGAAGCCTTTAGACATGACGAATACAAATGGCAAAAAGAAAATCACATTAAATGGACAACACATGATCGTATGTGTCATCATTTAGGCGAATTGTTCTTTGAATGCCCTAAATGTCATAAACTTTTCACTAATGTTGGTGAAGGTAACACATTAAAGTGTTTAGCATGTGGCAATGAAACAACTTTGGATGAATACTATGAATGGCATCCAACAGAAGGTTCAGTTGTTTTAGATGCTAGTGAATGGCGTGATATTCAAAGACAACATATCATTGATGAAATAAGAAGCAATCCTGATTTTAAATTTGAAGAAAATGTAAAAATCGGAAGACTTCCAAACGATCATTACATGAAAGATTTAAAAACAAGTGAAGTTGTTGATGAAGGTAAATTAATTGTTGATCACACAGGCATGCATTTTTTAGGAAACAAAAAAGACTTTGATTTCCATTTAACATACAATGAATTATATACTCTTATAACAGAAGTTGATTCTTCGTATTGTAATTTATATGTTAATGGTGAATATACTGACATTTTCCCAGAAAGACCTTGTAGTATTTATTTAACATATTTAGTTGAAGAAATGCATCGATTACATGTTAATTATTACAAATGCTTACCTTGGTATGAATACATGTATGAGAAATATCAAAAAGCGGAGGAAGAATAAAATGATTAAAAATATAACAAAAGATATTTATTACGTTGGTGTTAATGACCATGAAATCGACCTATTTGAAGGTCAATATGATGTTCCTAATGGTATGGCATATAACTCATATGTCATCAAAGATGGAATGATTGCTGTCATGGATACAGTTGATATTAAATTTGGTGATGAATGGTTAAGAAACATTAAAGAAGTATTAAAAAATGAACAACCAGATTACTTAGTTGTTCAACATATGGAACCAGACCATTCAGCTAATATTTTAAAGATTCTTGAAGAATACAAAGATATTACAATTGTTGGTAATTCTAAAACATTCAAAATGATGGAACAATTCTTTGGTCCAATCGATGCTAAAAAAATTGAAGTTAAAGACGGTGATGTTTTAGATTTAGGGACTCATAAACTAAACTTTGTTTTTGCACCTATGGTACACTGGCCAGAAGTTATGGTAACTTATGATGAAAAAGCAAAAGTCCTATTCTCTGCTGATGGCTTTGGTAAATTTGGAGCTTTAGATGTTGATGAAGAATGGGCATGTGAAGCACGTCGTTACTATTTTGGTATTGTTGGTAAATATGGTCAACAAGTTCAAAATCTTTTAAAGAAAGCATCAACTCTTGAAATTGAAAAGATTCTTCCTTTACATGGACCAATCCTTGAAGAAAATTTAGGTTACTATCTTAACCTTTACAACATTTGGTCTAGTTATCTACCAGAAGTTGAAGGGATTGCTGTATTCTATACATCTGTTTATGGACATACAAAAGATGTAGCATATAAGCTTTACAATCTCTTAAAACAAAATGGTTGTCCAAAAACAACAATCGTTGATTTAGCCAGAGAAGATATGGCTGAAAGTGTGGAAGATGCTTTCAAATATTCAAAGATTGTTTTAGCAACAACAACATACAATGCGGGAATCTTCCCATTTATGGATGAATTCATCAATCACTTACTTGAACGTAATTACCAAAATCGAACAATTGGTATTATTGAAAATGGTACTTGGGCACCACTAGCTGCTAAAGTCATCAAAGAAAAATTTGCTAACAGCAAGAAAATCGAATTCATTGAACCAACTGTTAAAATTATGTCAAGTTTAAATAGTGAATCATTAGCTCAATTAAATGATTTAGCCAACAATTTATGTCAAGAATATCAAGCTCAAAAGCAAGATACAATAACACATGATCCAAAAGCTATTTTCTCAATTGGCTATGGTTTATATGTCGTAACATCTCGTGATGGTGATTTTGATAATGGTTGTATTGTTAATACTGTTACACAATTAACTGATAAACCTTTAAGAATTGCTGTTAACATCAATAAAGCAAATCTAACTCATGACATTGTTAAAAAGACAGGTATGTTAAATGTTAATACTTTATCTGTTGATGCACCATTCAAAGTCTTCCAAGATTATGGTTTCGTTTCTGGACGTTCAAAGAACAAATTTGAAGGTATGGAAGTCTTACGTTCAAGCAATGGATTAGTATTCTTAGATCAATATATTAATGCCTTCATTTCTTTAAAAGTTGAAGATTATGTTGATTTAGGTACTCATGGTATGTTTATTTGTTCAGTTACTGAATCGCGTTTAATTAGCGATAAAGAAACAATGACATACACATACTATCAAAAGAATGTTAAACCAAAACCTGAAACAAAGAAAAAAGGTTGGGTATGTAAGATTTGTGGTTATGT
>DBWT01000033.1:3661-8791 GCA_002309035.1 Caryophanales bacterium UBA1231
ATTACACTAAATGTTAAAGCATCAAGTCTATACTTTACAAAAGGCGAAGTGCTTAACAATCAATCAATTGTTAATGGTGTTAAATGGGAAAAGTATAAATCAGTATCTTGTAGCGATAAAGATGGCTTACAAGAAGGTAAACAAGTTGTTAACGTTGTGACAATTGATCCTAATACTGTTGAATTAGTAGCTTGGACAACACCAGGTTTGAATCGTACAACAGGAAGCAACATTTTAGCATCTGCTCAATCATATGAATTAGCAAACCCTAATATGATGGTGGTTGCAGCAATCAATGGTGATTACTTTGATATCAATGGTGACTACCATATGATTAATGCGAC
Source organism: Caryophanales bacterium UBA1231 (assembly GCA_002309035.1). The sequence goes on from DBWT01000033.1 coordinate 4,006, forward strand.
AGCAATGCAAGGAAAAGTCATGAAGAATGATATCGATGAAAGATTCTATAGTATTGGTATTAAAAATGATGGAACATATATATTATCAGAAAAAGGTGGGTCACTTCCTTTAAGTGATGAATACTATTTAGCTATCTATGATAAGAGTAAATCTAATGTTGTTAAAACAGTTAAATTAGATGGAATGAATCAAATGCCAGAAAATGGCACATCATTCTTCCATAAAGCTAAAGCTGTAGATTTACCACTTGATGCAGTAGGCTATAGTGTATCAGCAACAGCTTTAACTAAATATGATGGTGTTACTTATTATAAAGGTAATGTTAATAGTTTCACAAATAGTTTAAATCTTGAAAGTGAAACAATTATCACAAAAGATGAAGAAGTAGCAAGACTTTTAGATAGCAAACCACAAATAGAAGTATATACAACATTTGGTGGTGAATGGGGTGAATATAGTTGTGTTATTGGTTGCCCATCACAATTCTTACAAGATGGTAATGTTTTAACATATGATGTTATTGGTGACCAAGGCGAAACATACACTAATGCAAGACTACCTAGAACTTCATTTGGTTTTAAAGAAGATGGTTCAATCGTCTTTATGACAATCGATGGAAGACAATCTCAAAAAGAGATGGATGGTGTTACTTTAAGAGAAAATGCTGTTGCTTTAAAAAATGAAGGATGTCTTCAAGGCTTTAATCTTGATGGCGGTGGTTCAACAACAATGGCTGTTTTAGTTAATGGCGAACTAACTGTTGTTAATTCTCCATCTGATGGTAATATGCGTAGTGATTCTGATTACTTATTAGCTGCTGTACCTAGAACACAGATGGAATTTAATGCTAACTATGAGAATCAAACACTAACAGGAAACATTGATATTACACCACTTAATGGTTTCACATTTGATGATACAGAAATATATCTTGATGCTAAAGCAACAGGAATGAAAGCAGATAGTTTTTCATTTGCAAACTTAACACCCGGTACTCATAATATTTCAGTATATGTTAAGTATTTAAAAGGTAGAACAACAATCAGTAGAATTTTTGCATCATATGATGTTGTAATTGAGGGAACTCGTGGTAACACTGAACCAACAGAAGGAAATCATTGGTTTGAAAAAACAGCTAATGGTTTTAGAATCTATTTTGAAATTAATGATCCTGATAATTTAGTGACTAATGTAGAAGTCTCATTAAAGACTGGAAATAATGTTAGTTCTCCAATTGTTGTTAGAAGAATAAATGATTGCTATGTTAATGTTATTACAAGTAAAGACAATAGTTATGACTTTGATATTTCATATACTTATCGTGATGGCTTAGTGCATGAAATAAAAAGCTTAAATGAAATTCACTATGATTATCATGTAAATGATAATACTTCACAATTAGAAAGTGTTCAATTTATTGTAAACAATAAAACAGGTGCTGTTAATGAATGTGAATTAAAAGTAGTTGCTGATGAAGAGTACGTAATTAAAAAGATTGAAGTATTCAATGGTGAAACTTTAATTACAACAATTACAGGCAGTTCAGCAACAATCAATTCTTTGAATATATCACAAGAAGAAGCAAATAATCTAAGTCTTGTTATTACATATCAAATTAATGGTGCTGAAGAACAAGTTAAATTATCAGGTAGTCAAATAACTGTTGCTTGGGATGAAGCAGATATTAATGAAGAACCAAAAGCATCAAGCAGTTGTTCATTTGGTTTCATCTCAATATCACTTCTATCTTTCTTCTCACTTGCATTTATTATCTTGAAAGGTCGAAAGTAGAATGGTATTTGTCGTTTTAGGCAATTATTTAAATGATGATGGCACTCCATCAAATATTCTTATCAAAAGATTGACATTAACAATCGAAGCATTCAATAAGTTCCATCCTGAAAAAATAATAGTATCTGGTGGAATCGCTAATGAAAAAGCCGCAGTTAGTGAAGCTCACGTCATGAAAGAATATTTACTAAAACAAGGTTTTAATAAAGACCTTATCATCGAAGAAGATAAATCAATGTCGACAAGAGAAAATGCAGTTAATTCAATGAAGATTATTGATGAACTTGGTGAAAATGAAGTAATGATTATTTCAAGTGTTGAACACTTTATTAATTACAACTATAATGTATTGAAGTATTTTGTTGATTCATCACCAATCAATCATACTTTTATGGTATATACTAAATAAAGACTATTCCTTTAAAATAGTCTTTTTGTATTGTAGCAGTGAATTATGACAAAAAAGTTGAATTATGACAAATTTTATCAATTATGACAAAAAAAATAAATTATGACAAAAATTTGCTTTTATGACAAAATTATGATATAATACATATGGAGGTGATTGATATGGTAAATAATCCATTTGTTTTGACTTTTGGAAGACAACCAATTCAATATATTGCGAGACCAGTTTATTTTGAAGAGGTGAAAGAAAGTTTTTTGAGTGATACAAGACCAAATCAAGTATATATGATTACTGGTGTTAGAGGTTCTGGTAAAACGGTATTGTTATCTTCTCTTGCTCAATCATTTGAACAAAGAAATGACTGGATTGTTGTTGACCTTAATCCAGAAAGAGATATGCTATTTTCATTTGCTTCACAAATATATAATTCTAGTAAAGTAAAACACTTATTTGTTAAAGCAAACATTAATTTCTCATTTAATGGTATTGGGATTAACGTAGGAAAAGAAAATGTACCTAATGATATTGAAACAAGCATCAACAAAATGGTTGAATATTTAGATGGTAAAGGTAAAAAGATTCTTGTCACAATTGATGATGCGGTAAGTAATGTAAATATAAAAACTTTTGCACATACATTTCAATCATTAATTCGAAAGAACTATTCGATTTTTATGTTAATGACTGGATTGTATGAAAATATTACAACAATTCAAAACAATAAGTCTTTAACATTTTTAGCTAGAGCACCAAAACTAATGCTATCACCACTTAATTTACCAGCAATTAAAGAGAGCTATAAAGCATTGTTTAATCTTGATGAAGAAGAAGCTATTAAGATGGCCAATCTAACATCTGGATATGCGTTTGCCTATCAAGTTCTAGGATATCTATTATGGAATAGACCAAAAAAGGAAATAGATGATTCTTTACTTGTTGATTATGATCAATTCTTGGCTGAATTTGTATATGATAAATTATGGGAAAAATTACCTGATATGGAAAAGAAGGTTCTTGAAGTAATTTGCGAATCTACGGAAGTAGATGATATTCTCAAAAACTTGAATATTTCAAGTAGTGACCTATCAACTTATCGTAAAAGATTAATTAATAGAGGTCTTGTTCAATCAAAAAAACGAGGTGAATTGTCTTTTGTTTTACCTCGCTTTAAAGAATATATTGAAAATATTACGAACTTTTAAAAAACTACAAGCATAATTGCTTGTAGTTATTTTAATTTATTCTTGATTGCTGCAAATGTTTCATCACTTATGTCATGTTCTATTTTGCATGCATCTTCAGCTGCAATTACAGGGTTAACACCAATCTTAATAAAATAGTTAGTTAATGTTACATGACGATCATAAATCTTTTCTGCAATTTCTTTTCCTTTTGGTGTAAGTTCGATTGCACCAACGGAATCAATTTCAATATAGCCATTTTCCCTTAAGTTTTTCATTGCACGAGAAATGCTGGGCTTAGAATATCCCATTGCAATCGCAACATCTAAAGATATGATTTTTTCACATTTTTGTTTTAAAATTAAGATACATTCTAAATAATCTTCTGCTGATTTGTATATTTTCATTTATATCACCACTACTATTTTACCATTAAAAACTATTTTTTAAAAGAAATATGGTATAATATTTATAGAAAGAGATATTTAAACATTCTCGTAGGAGGCTAACTATGAAAATTAAAAATTTATTTCGTTTAATTGGTATTTTATTTATAGCATTTATTCTTGTTGCCTGTGATTTTCCAGGAACAAGTACTGCTGAAAAACAACATGTTAAATATGTTGTTGATGAAGAAGTTGTTTTAGAACAAGATTTAACAAACGGTTCAACAATTTCTAAAGAAGATTTAGCTAAATATCTCCCTGCACATATTGGCGAATATGAGTGGAAGAAAGTTGAAGAATACTTAGAAGGTGATATGAGATATTTAACTTATAATCTTGAGTATTCTTTAGAAACATTTATTGTTACTTTTTATGACGATAAAAATAAAGTAATTGAAATCCAAGAAGTTGAATATGGTAAATCAGCAGTAGAACCTGAAATGGATGAAAGATTAAATGTTACTTGGGATGTTGATTTTTCATGTATTACATCTTTCTTAGATGTTCATGCAACTATTACTTATAAATATTGTTATATCAATTATTATTATAATAATACGAAATTACAAATTGAAGATAATATTTATGTTCCAGGTGAATCACGTGCCCTTCCAACATATGAAGTTGAAGGGTATACATTCCTAGGTTGGTACTTATCTAATCTATCATATACTAAGATTGATGAGATTGATGAAAATGCATATGGTGATATTAATTTATATGCTAAATTATATCGTTATGATTATTCAAAAATGACACTACCAGCTGCAAGTCTTCATTTCACACAATTAACATATAATTCAGATTCACATATTTGGCAACCTGTTATGCCAGTAGGCGATAGCGTTACAAGTTATAATTGGACAACAAGTGATTCTAATGTTGCTTTAGTAACTGATTATTCATCACTTTGTGGTGTTAATACAGGTTATTGTATTTTAACAGCAACTAATAAAGT
>DBWT01000033.1:8832-9639 GCA_002309035.1 Caryophanales bacterium UBA1231
GCAATCGCAAGCGAAGCAGAATTAGGACAATATACTTTAAATACAGTAACATTCAAAGGCCTAAATGATGAAATCATTTGGGAATATCAAGTAAGACAAGGCTTTAATATTTTCTATCCTGCAGCTCCAGCTGTTGAAGGTTACAAATTTACTGGTTGGGATAAAGACATTATTTCAATTAGTGAAGATACTGTTATTACAGCACAATATACTGAAGGCGTTGATCAATATGCCGGTAAGTCATTCTCATTAATTGGTGATTCTATTTCAACTTACTATTCATATATTCCAACTGGATATCGTTATTTCTATCCTTATGCAACAGCAGATATGAATAGCTTCAACCTAACATGGTGGATGCAAACAATTAGAGCACTTGGTGGTAGCTTATTCATCAATAATTCATATTCAGGTAGTTGTGTTGCAAGCGGTTCAACAAGTGATTCACAAAATCCAGAACGTTTATCAAAAGAAATTATTCAAGGTAAAACACCTGATTATTTAATGATTTACATGGGTAACAATGACTGCGCAGCAAGATTCCCTGAAGAAACATTTAAAGAAGGTTACCGTAAGATGGTATTATACCTACTTGAAAATTGTCCTGATACAAAGATTTTATTAATGACTTTACCAATTTCTGGATTATATGCTGAAGATATGAGAACAACATACAACAATGTTATTAGACAAATCGCTGAACAATATAATCTTGATGTCATTGAATTAGGTGATTTAAATCTAAAACCATACTTACTAGATTCTGCTCACCCAACAATTGAAGGTATGACAGTAATTAAAAATGCT
>DBWT01000008.1 GCA_002309035.1 Caryophanales bacterium UBA1231
AATATTTGCATACGACCTTTTTTAGCCTGTGCTAAAGCTTCTTTTAAGATTTCATAAGTAATACCATGAATCTTAATATCCATTTGTAAAGCTGTAATACCATTTTTAGTACCAGCAACTTTGAAATCCATATCGCCATAGTGGTCTTCAAGACCTTGGATATCAGTAAGGATTGTGTATTTTTCACCATCACTGATTAATCCCATAGCAATACCAGCGACTGGAGCTTTGATTGGAACACCTGCAGCCATTAAAGCAAGTGTACCAGCACAAATTGATGCTTGGCTTGATGAACCATTTGATTCTAAAATTTCACTAACAACACGAATTGTGTATGGGAATTCATCTTCACTTGGAATTACTTGAGCTAATGCTCTTTCACCTAAAGCACCATGACCAATTTCACGACGTCCAGGGCTACCATATTTACCTGTTGATCCTACACAGAATTGTGGGAAGTTATAGTGAAGCATAAATCTTTTGCCTTCATCAACGCCTAAACCATCGATGATTTGATATTCACTAATTGAACCTAAAGTAACAACTGATAATGCTTGTGTTTGACCTCTTGTAAATAATGAAGAACCATGAGTTCTTTCAAAAATATCAACTCTTGATGATAAAGGTCTAATTTCATCAACTGCTCTACCATCAGGTCTAATCTTATCTTGTGTAATTAATCTTCTAACTTCTTCAGCTGTGAATTGTTCTAGAAGCATATTAACATAGCTAATCTTCTTTTCAAGTTCAGGATCACCTGCGAATACTTCTTCAAAATGAGCAACTGTATCAGCAATGATTTCATCACATGCATCTTGACGAGCTAGTTTTTCATGAATTGATATAGCTTTAATTAAACGTTCTTTTGCGTAAAGAGAAACAGCATCAACAATTTCTGTTGGAATTGTAAATAGTGATACTTCCATTTTTTCTTTACCACAGGCTTTAATTACTTCTTCTTCAAATTCACAAAGTCTAATAATTTCTTGATGACCAAACATTAAAGCATTTAACATATCATCTTCACTAACTTCTTTTGAGCCAGCTTCAACCATGTTAATAGCTTGTTTTGTACCAGCAAGAGTTAAATTAATGTCTGATTGTTCTAATTGTTCAACAGTTGGATTTAAAATGTATTTACCGTTGATACGGCCAACTACTACACCAGCGATTGGACCATCAAATGGAATATCAGAAATACATAATGCGATACTTGAACCAAGCATTGCAGCCATAGCTGATGAATAATCAGGATTAGCACACATAACCATATTAACTACTTGAACTTCATTTCTAAAGCCATCAGCAAATAATGGTCTAATAGGACGGTCAATTAAACGAGAAACTAAAGTTTCATGTTCTGTAGGACGTCCTTCTCTTTTTAAGAAACCGCCAGGAATTTTACCAGCAGCATATAAACGTTCTTGATAAAGAACTGTTAAAGGAAAGAAATCAGTATCTAAAGTGTTTTTGCTACCAACAGCAGCACTTAAAACAGCTGTATCATTATATCTAACTAAGCAAGCGCCACTTGCTTGTTTAGCAAGTTCACCGATTTCAATCGTAAATTTACGTTCACCTTCAAAACATTTTTGAACGTATTCAAATACTTGTTTTTCCATAATATCTCCTTAAAATTATAAATAATCAATTATTTTTATATATTGAAAGATAAAGATCTTTTGTTTTCAAAAAATAAAGCACATAATGGCACTTTAGAAGTAATCCATTTATGTGCTTCTTTAAAGCCATTATTTTCTTAAGCCTAATTTTGCAATTAACTCACGATATCTTTGAACATCTTTGTCTTTTAAATAAGTTAAAAGATTACGACGATGTCCAATCTTCTTTAATAAGCCACGACGAGTATGGAAGTCATGTGGATGAACTTTCATATGTTCGTTGATCTTATTAATTTCATAAGTTAAGATTGCAATTTGTACTTCAGGTGAACCAGTGTCGCCTTCAGCACGAGCAAATTGAGAAATAATTTCTGCTTTTTGTTCTTTGCTAATGCAAGCCATAAATTTCCTCCTATGAAATAATAATTGCCAAAAGCCAAGAGTAACGCCGGAAGACTCGTTTGTCCTAGCAAATGGTTCACAATATTATACTCTTTTTTTTATTAAATGTCAAAAAATATAATAACTATCTTTGCCAAACTTTCATTGGCTTATAAAAACAATTGTTTGGATTATTTTCATCAATGGTGTATTGATACAATGCGAAAATATTATTTTGGTGTGTGAAGCAAATAATATCAGAACGTTCAGCTATTTCTTTCATTCCAATCTTCATACCATTCTTAATTTTACGAAATAATGGATTATCGCAACTTATTTCAATGTTATGAAAACCTAAATATGGGACAATATTTATTAAAGAAAAGTTTCCTACTTCTAAATCAGGTAATGTAATACTTTCATCAATTGAAAACTTACCACTACTTGTTCTTTTTAAAGAACAAACAGAACTTGGCATCTTTAATTTTTGTCCAATATCATAAGCTAATGATCTAATATAAGTCCCTTTAGAAACATGAGCGTATAAATCGACATATTGATACTTTTCATCAGCGTAGACACTGTTAATTCTTTTTAATTCATAGATTGTAACATCTCTTGCTTCAATATCGATTTCCTTGTTTTCACGTGCATATTGGTAAAGTTGTTTACCATCTTTTTTAATTGCAGAATAAATTGGTGGCATTTGTTTTGATGTTCCGATAAAAGATTTTAAAACATCATCAACCATTTCATCAGTAATATTTTGTGAAGTTTGCTCTTCTATTACTATTCCTTCAGCATCATAAGTTGATGTCATTTTACCAAAGCAAACACGAAACTCGTATACTTTATCATCCAATGTCAAATACTCAAAAGCTTTCAAAACATCACCAACACCAATAACTAAAACACCTTCTGCTAAAGGATCAAGTGTACCAGCGTGACCGACATGTTTGATGTTAAGTGTTTTTCTCACAATATTAACACAATCATGACTCGTTAAGCCTTTAGGCTTGTTCAAAACAATAATACCTTCCATAAAATCACCATATTTATTTTAGCATAAATTATTAATTTTTTCATAAACATTTACAAATATTATCAAAAAAAATCAAAAATATAGTATAATAATTAAACGGAGAATAAAATATGAAGACAATAATCTGCCCAAACAGGCTTGAAGGGTCAATCGATGCAATCGGTTCAAAAAGCATAACCCATCGTTTTCTATTTCAAGCAATCAAACAAGACAAAGTAATTATTAATAATCCTAATCTTTCAAACGATATCTTTGAAACAATTAATGCTTTAATAGAATTAGGCTTAAAAATCGAAATTGAAAAAGAAAAAATAATCGTCTATGGCAATCAAGCATTAAATAATAATGTAAGACTAATAGTAAGTGAATCTGCAACAACTTTAAGATATCTAATCCCCATTTTAAGTCTTTTAAAGATTACAGCGTCAATCGAAATCTCCGAAAAATTAAGGGCAAGACTTTTAAATATTGATTTTAAAGATCTTGCTTTAGATTATACATTTGAAAAAAATTGTCTTCTAATAAATCCAACATATCAATTAAAGGATAACTATTTACTAAATTTCTATAACTCGTCTCAAGTAATCTCAGGCTTTTTAATTGCCCTCTCTCTAATTGACAACAATACAAAAGTATTAATTAAAAAACCAGTTGATAAATATATTGAATTAACAATCGATACTTTGGAACAATATCATAATATTATTGAAAAGAAAGAATTCGATGACTACTTTCAATATAAAATCACACCTAAAAAGAATCAAAACTTAATAGTTGATGTTGAAGGCGACTATTCCAATATGGCATATATTCTAGCTTGTGGTTTAAATTCAAATATTAAAGTGAATAATCTTTTCCCTGATTCCAAACAACCGGATTATGCTTTTGTTGAAATATTGAAAAAAGCAAATGCAAATATCTTAATAGATAAAAATAGTATCACTATTTCTAAAAGTAACTTAACGCCTTTAAATGTTGATTTAAAATACATTCCTGATCTTGGGCCAATCTTAATGGCGATAGCATCAACAATAAATAAAAAATCAACATTTATCAATTATGAAAGAACAATCTATAAAGAGTCAAATCGTTTATTAGAAGTATTAAAGATTCTGAAAATGATTGGTGCTACAATTGAACTAGAAAACAATACTCTTTTTATTACAGGTCCAAATCATTTTAATGAAGTTAAAGATTTTGATGCCAAAAACGATCACCGAATTGTTTTCATGCTTAACTTCTTATCTTCATACTTTGATAAACCAATAATAATAAATGGAAGTGAAGCTGTCAATAAATCTTATAAAGAATTCTTTATTGATATAAAAAGATTGAAAGGAGGTTTTAATCATGAAAATGAATCTAAATGATAAAAGTGAATTAATGATTATGTCAACATCTTTTGATAAAATAATTGATGAATTATCAAAGACCCATAATTATTTTATTATCGATCAAAACGTTTATAATCTCTATCATGACTTTATCCAAAGCCTTCCTAATAAAATAGGTGAATCAATTATTATCGCTGATGAAGCCAATAAAACAATTGAAACTTACAATCAAATTATTAAAGATTTGTTAAAACACAATGTGACAAAAAAAGATTATTTAGTCGCCATCGGTGGTGGCATCATCACTGATCTTGCAGGTTTTACTGCTTCAACTTATAAAAGAGGTATGAATTTAATCAATATTCCAACAACTTTAATCGGTATGATTGATGCTTCAATTGGTGGTAAAAATGGTCTAAATGTTGGAAAGATTAAGAATGTAATCGGACAAATTTATTTACCTAATAAAGTTTTAATTTGTTCTTCTTTTCTTGAAACGCTCGATCCAATTGATATTACTTGTGGTAAGATTGAAATGTTTAAAATAGCTTTAGTATTTGATGATGCTCATATTAAATATCTTAAAGGATATCTTGAAGATAATATCATTAAATATTTTGCTTTAAAAAAAGAAAATGTCTGCTTTAAAGATTTAGAAGGAAACAATATTCGTACTTATCTCAATTTTGGGCACACACTAGGTCACGCTCTTGAACTAACCTTAAATATTAAGCATGGTATAGCTGTTGGTCTTGGAATGTATTATTTCACAAAATCAAAAGAATTAAAAGCTTTCATTAAAGATCATCTTTTCTTATATGGACTTAATATTTTAGACTATCAAGAAAGAATCAAAAATCTAAATATTGATGAGTTAATGGATATCATTTCAAATGATAAGAAAAATGATGATTTAATCAATATCGTAACAATAAATGAAATTAATGAACCATGTATTGAATCATTAACAAAAACTGAATTGCGAGGTATGATTGAAAATGAATTACTTTAAAAATAATTTAGTTTTAAAAATCAAAGGCGCATCACATAGTAAGAAAGTCACCCTTGAATGTCAAAATATCATCGACTTACCTATCAATTATGATTCTATCAACGAAGCACTTCTTTTAAGACGTGGCATTGATGAAATATCAACACCAAGAAGAGAAAACGATGAATATGTTATTGTTAAAAAAGACAATAAGATTATTATTACTGTCTTTAATAACGATGTAAAAAAAGTCCCTTTCAATGGTACCATTAGACCTGGTCACGCCGATTTAGTTCAATTAATGAAATACAATAAAGAATCGGCTATTTCAGGTGGTGGTATTTCAAGTGGCAGAATGAGTGTTCCTTTTGTGATTTTAGCAACGATATTTAAAGACTACTTAAATAAAAAAGGAATCTATGTCAAATCATTAATTAAAAGAATTGGTGAACAAGAATACGATTCTGAATTAAATGAAAACATCTTCTTACATTCTGATGATTATCTAATGTTAAATAATCCAAAAGATAAAGAAAAAGCAATATCATACATTAAACAAATAAAGAATAAGCGTGATTCTTTAGATGGTGAAGTAAAAACTTATATCAAGTGTCCATATATTGGGCTCGGTGAACCTTATTTTAATAGTATGGAAAGTTTAATAGCTCATTTAATGTTTTCAATCCCTGGAATTAATGGTATTAAATTTGGTGATGCCTTAAATCCCGATTTAATTAGTGGTTCAAAATTTAATGACATCCCTTATTTTGATAATGATGTTATCAAGTACCGTACTAACCATGCTGGAGGAATCCAAGGGGGACTTACTAATGGCCAGTGTATAACATTTACTACTTCCATCCGTCCTACATCTTCTATTGGCTTAACCCAAGATACGATTAATATCAAAACAAAAGAAAATGTGAAAATAAATATTACATCAAGAAATGATCCATGCATTGTCCCACGTGCACTACATGTCATCAATGCTATGAGCTACATCGTCATGATGGATCAATTCTTAGAAAGAAGCCAAGATGCATAAACTAAATGATTATCGTAAAAAAATCGATAAAATCGATAATAAAATAATGAAATCTTTAGATGAAAGATTCTTCATCACAAAAAGAATTGGTATATTAAAGAAAAACTTAAATATTCCAACTACCGATATTAATCGTGAAAATGAAATACTAGATAAATCTTCTTCTTATGAGAATGGTAATAGTATCAACAAGATTTATCATAAAATCTTAGAAGAAAGCAAAAACAATCAGTCTTCTTATGCCCTTGCTTTAGAAGATGGATCTTATACTTATTCAGATAAAATTCATAATCGTTTTAATAATGAGTTTTATCAAGTAATTGAAACAGAAGATCTTTTAAATGTGATTAAGACTACTAATATTAAGAACTTCAACATTTCAAATCCCCTTAAAAACCAAGGATTTGATATTTGTCAAAACATTACAGAAAGAGCAAAAGCAACTAATGTCATTAACTTCATAAATGAAGAAAACAATGAATTACTTGGTGATAATCTCGATATTGATGCATTTTTAAATATGATCAATTATTATAATATCGATTTTGAAAATAAAAATATCATCGTAATAGGTAATGGTGCAACTTCCAGAACAATATGTTATGCCTTAAAGAGCCTTAACATTCAATCACTTGTAAAACTAGTAAGAAATAAAAAAGATCAAAATGAAATACTTATCAATGAAATGCCTTTTAACTTAAGTGCTGATATTTTAATCGATGCAACAAGCTTTGATGTTTATCCAAATTTTGAAAATGAACCTTTATTTGATATCAATAAAATCTTAGGCCTTAAGGTGTTTATTACAGTTAACTATAACCCAAATCGATCAATAATGTATCAACAAGCTTGTAAATTAGGAATTAAATGTTACAATGGCTTAATGATGCTAATCGAAAACGCCAGATTATCTGAAAACATATGGCAAAACAAAGAATATCCTATATCATATTCAAAAATCATCATGGATGAACTTTTACATGACTTAAATATTGTCTTAATAGGTCAATCAGGTGCTGGTAAAACAACAATAGGAGATACCTTATCTTTTGTTTTAAACCGTCCACATTTAAATTCAGACAATATTATCAATAAAAAAATAACATTAACAATTAATAATACAACAAATAATTTAAAAGAGTTTAGATTTATCGAAGGAAACGTCATCTTTAATATCTCTCACATCAAAAAAGCGATTATTTCTGTCGGTGCAGGGGCTATTGAAGATGAACAAAACATAATTAATTTAAAAAGAAATGGGATTATTGTTTTTATTCAAACCCCATTAGATACATTAATCGAACGTTTTAATAATGGTAAACTTCAACGTCCATTACTAAAATCAGTTGATGATGTAAAAACACTTTATCAAAAACGCGAACAATTATATTTAAATGCAGCTGACATCATTATTAATGGAAATTGTGATATAATGGAAATTGCTGAAAAGATTAAGGAGAAAGTAAATGAACATATTAATCATAAATGGCTGTAATTTAAATCTTTTAGGGACGAGAGAACCATCAATTTATGGAAAAGAATCATATAAAGATCTAAGTAATTACATTAAAAAGCTATCCAAGGAAATATCTTTTAAATATAAAATGGTTCAATCAAATTATGAAGGGCAAATAATTGAATGGATTCAAAGAGCTCCAGAAAAATATGATGCGGTAATTATCAATCCAGGTGCTTTCACCCATTATTCTTATGGTATCCGTGATGCCATTTCTTCAATCAATTTAAAGGTAATTGAAGTACATCTTTCAAACATCAATGAACGTGAAGAGTTTAGAAAAATATCTGTTATTAAAGATGTATGCTATAAGCAAATTACTGGACTCCACTTTGAAAGCTACAAAGAAGCCATTAAAATCTTAATTGGAGGTAAAAACAATGCATGATTATCCAATAATCGAAAAAAGAAAAAATGATCCAAAAGATTATATTGAAAATCCATTGATTATTGCTGGTCCTTGTTCAATTGAAAACTTAGAAGACATGAAAGAAATATGTGAACTTCTATTAAAATATGATGTTCACTATGTCAGAGCAGCTCTTTTTAAACCCAGAACTTCTCCTCACGATTTCCAAGGGCTTAAAGAATTAGGATTATTTATTTTAAAGAAAATCAAAGAATTATATCCAATTAAACTTGTAACAGAAGTAACTGATTCAAAACAATTAGAATTAATTCTTCCATATGTCGATGTCATTCAAGTTGGTGCCCGCAACATGCAAAACTTTGAATTACTTAAAAAATTAGGTAAAACAGATAAGGTCATTTTACTAAAACGTGGCTTTGCCAACACAATCGATGAATGGTTAGGTGCTTGTGAATACATTATGGAAAATGGCAATCATAACATCATCCTTTGTGAAAGAGGTATTAGAACTTTTGACAATGAATTAAGAAACACATTAGATTTAGCTGGTGCTGTTTACACAAAACAACTTACTAATCTTCCTGTTATTATTGATCCATCACATGCAACTGGAAAATCATCATTGATTGAACCGCTATCACTTGCTGGGTTTGCTGCAGGACTAGATGGAATAATGATTGAAGTTCACAAAAATCCAAGTGCAGCGCTTAGCGATGGTGCACAATCAATAGATTTTACACAATTTATTGATTTAATGAATAAGATAAAAAAATAATGTCGAAATCATTTGATTTCGACATTTTATATTACTATTTTTTACGTTTGATTAAAACAAAACTTATCGATAGTACTGAAAGCATCATTACCACAATTGATCCAGCAAAACTACATCCACTCTTTTCATCAGTTGTTAATGGATAAGTAAAACTAAAATCTTCTTCTTTTACTGAATCTTTTGGATTCAATTGATATGTAAAGAATGCATTAAAGTTTGTTTTAGCATTTTTACTATTGTATTTGATTTTGTTAACCGCATCTTCATCCAATGAATAGATTAAGTAATCATCATCAGTTTCCAGCATGATTAATTTGATTGCATTATCAGGATCACTTACTTCTAGTTTTGGATAAAGATACTTATCATCACTTTCAACACTTATGATTTTAACAGTTGGTTTCATCTTATCTGTTTGATAAGTAAAGAATTGTGTTGTTTGAATATTAGATCCATTTGAATTTTTATAGAACAATTGAATATCGTAAGATGTATTATGTTCAAGACCATCAACTACGATTTTTTTATCATGAGCAAAATACTTCTTGTTATTAACTAATACGAAAACATCTTTAACTTCTTCTGGATTATTAATTCTTATATCAAAAGTAAGCGAATCAGATGTCGATAAACTACTAGTGATTTCAACTGAAGTATCACGTTTTGCTACAACAAGGAAGGCATTAGCTACACTTCTTTGTCTACCATCACTTGGTGAATTTTTAATGACTAGTTTATCATCTTCACGAACAAAGAATGTTGTTGAGCCTCCACCATCAAGTAAGTATGCATCAGTAACACCAAGTCTTTCTAAGATTGCATCAATTTCTTCTTGATTTGTACCAAAGAAATTAAGTTTTTCTTGACGTCCATCCATTGTGATTAATTTAATAGTGCCATCAGCTGTGCAGCCAATCAAAGTACGAGGAGCACGTGTTGTAAAGTAATCAACATCTAAATACAAATCATAAAAACTACCATTTTCAACTAGAGGCATGTATGCACCAGTAGCATTTTCAATACCATTAAAATCACCAAGTAATTTTCTTTGAACACGAATCTTACCATCGAAAGAATTTAAAAGATTATTTAAACTTTCATTATTTGAAACAATCGCAAAATCATTTGGACCAATTTCATATTCTCTTGAAATTGTTTCTTTTTCGATTTGACCTTTACCAAAGTAAGAATTATCTTCTTTTTGATAAATTACTAAGTCGCCATCGATAACATAATAAACATTTCCATTTTCTGGAACGCTTGGCGCATGATAAATTCTTTCAATTATTGCCCATTCACCATAGCTATTCAATCGATGAATATATTGACCAGTGGCATCTGTTTTATAGATTGGGTTACCTGCTAAGTCAGTTTTAATTCGTGTTACACCCTCACCATCTACATAAGTTTCAACTTCATAATCATAAACTATTTCATTATAGCCAAATAAAGCAGTATATTCATTAGTTTGAAGTTCTTCTTTATTAAGACTAGATAAATCAAATTCATTGATTACATGATCATCATCATCCAATAGTTGTAAAACAAAAGTATCAGATACAACAGATTGATCAGTTGGCATAGCATAGACTAATTGATTGTTTGAGAAATCATTTTTAACACCAACTGCACCCCATGAAGTGACAAGTGCTCTAACAATATCACCATCACGTATTTCCATACCATTACCTGAATTAGGATAGTCATTGGTAGTATGCCAATCATAAAAGTCAGCATTAATACCACCTAGGACTATATAATCGGGATGAGTTCTTTCATAATCTTCAGCGATTCCTGTTGCACCAGCAAAGCTCCATTTATCAGTATCTTGAACACTCCAAGCAACTACTTTATAGTTAACTTCACCATCTGAAGATTCATATCGTGGTACAGATAAGACATTGATTTGTTGACCATACCATCTTTGTGGATCAATTGGGCCATCACTACCATAACCTGCATAATTTCCGATGGGATGATCAGTTCTTGTTTCACCAATAATCTTTTCCCACGTAACAGTATTATAAATAACTGTTTGTTCATTAGAAATTTCACGATAATATTGTTTTAGAGAGTCATTGTTAATTGAAGCATTAACACTAACAACACTAAACAAACAAATCGATAAAATACAAACTAAAATAGATTTAAATATTTTATTCATAATTCACCTCGTATAATATACAATATTAGTATACTATAAATAGATGTAATTTTCAAACATTTTTCTCTAATTTAGAGGGAGTGTTTTAGATAATCCATTATTAGTAATATAAGTAAAACTAACTAATGTCGCAAGATCCATAAATGTTGAAGCATTATCAACATATTGATATTTAAAGACTATTAAATTTCCTGATCTAAAAGTAAGGGTAACAATAACTTCTGCTTTGTAATTTATTATTGTTCCTTTTTCTATAACTCTAGTTTTTATTAATTCATTATCTTTTAGTTTTGGCGATAAATTATAAAGTGATACACAACAATTGATTAATTCACTATCACTGATGTTGAAATAATTAGTTGTACTTCCATCACTTGCTTTTCTACCTTGTAAAGGATATTTGAAAGTCGAAACATTGGTATTTTCAGAAATAGCCTTTAAAAACTCATTTTGGATGATTAATGCTGTTGAATCAACTTCAGTTTGCTGGTAGTTTTTACTCATTAAGTGATATAGTGGTACACCAACTGCTGATAAAATACCGATAATTAAAACAGTAACAACGACTTCAATTAATGTAAAACCTTTATTGAATTGCGAGATTCTTTGTTGAGAAGTCATATTTTGCAGTCACATCTCTTCTAACTAATGTTAGCTTAGAACTTGCATACGATAATTCATCAGAAGAAAATGGCATTGTATATCCAGTGATTTCTTCATAAATTGCTTTTAATTCATCATAAGAATATGATGCTTTTGTAGTATCAAATTGATTATCTAAAGCACCAACTTCAAACACTTGCGCAACTTGAGCTAGTTCTTGTTTAGTTGCAGATTCATTTGACATTTTAACATAACCTTTATATGATAAAATAGTCACAGCTGACATAATTCCAATAATGACAATTGAGATTAAAACCTCAATTAAAGTAAAACCTTTGTTTAATTTTTTTGTTCTCATTTTATTCTCCTATTAATTTAAATTTTGTAGTCTATTAATAGGTAAATATAATTATGATACTAAACCAATACGGATTAGTTCTTCTTTTGTTACTTTATTATGAATTAAGTATTGTTCACTTATTTGTTTAAAAAAGTGATTTGCACAATAATCTTCAATGAGTGCTTGGTAGTTTTCATGATACAACATTTCTTTAACTTTTCGATCAAAAAAGAGTTCTTCACAAATTAACTGACGTCCAGAATAACCTGTGTTATAACATTTTGTACATCCTGATTCACATTCTGGACATTTGATACGAATAAGTCTTTGTGAGATTACTAATTTAAGCGTATCTTCGATTAAATATTTAGGGATTCCAAAATTAATCATTCTAGCAATTACACCAATTGATGTTGAAGAATGGATTGTGGCGATAATCAAATGACCTGTTTGAGCTAACTTAACTACCATTGAAGCTGTTTCACTATCTCTAATTTCACCAAGCATCAAAATATCTGGATCTTGACGTACAATGCTCTTTAAGATTTGTGGGTAGTCCATCATTTGTAAAGGAATCTGAGTAATACCATCCATTCTGATTTCGATAGGATCTTCAATCGTCATAATATTTTTATTTTGTTTCTTTAGATAATCTAAAATAGCATAAAGGGTTGTCGTTTTACCACTTCCAGTAGGACCAGTTACCAAAATGATACCAGAACCATTAAGTGCCTTTTTAATTACTTCTTCTTGAAAGTCAAGCATACCTAATTGATCTAAATTAAATAACTCTTTGTTCTCATTCAAGAATCTTAAAGCAAGTCTTTCACCATCAATTGTTGGAATTGTTGAAGTTCTAATATCAATTAATAGCTTTTTCTTATTATATAAAAAGTGTCCATCTTGTGGATATAGAGTAATCGTGACATCCATATTAGATAATATTTTAATCTTTGTCAGTAATTGATGATAGACATTTAAATCAATACTCATCAATTCTACAAGTGTACCATCAATACGATAATTCAATTTGACATTTTGATTATTGATATCAAAATGCATATCACTAGCCTTGCATTCCGATGCCATCATAACAATTGAATCTATTAATTTATCAATTTTTAAATCTTGGTTTTTCTGGCTAACATCGATGTTCATACTCTGCATACTAATCAAGTATTGAATATCGTCTTTGTTTTTATAATATACTTCAACACTTTTGTGAAATATCGACTCAACCAACGATATTCTTGCCATATCTAAAGGATCATCAATCATGATTTTAACGACTTTTGATGTTTCATCAAATGGTATTATTGAGTAGTACTGCATCCATTTAAGCGATACTTTGTTTAAAGTATTGTTTTTTATACTAAAATAGTTTAGTTTCTCTTGTTTTAAATGAAGGCAATCATCATACATTTCTGTTAATTCATCATCATTGATTAAATCATTTTTTAAAAGGTAATGATCAAGACGCTGATTTAAAAAAAGATTTTGATTTAAGACATGTTTAGTTTTCGGATAAACTGCACTATGATAATAATTTAAAAATACCTTTAAAATCATTTACATCACCATCCGTATACTACTTATCATTGGAATAAAAATAACTAATATGATTAATAAAACGAATCCTGCCATCATGAGAATCGATAATGGTTCAATGATTTTAGTGAAACGCTCTGATTTAAGTTGTAATTCGAAATTATACCATATGCAGGCATTTTCGATATTATCATTTAAAACATTCATTTCTTCACCGATGGTTAAGATATCACATACATTTTGATCAAATAGTTTGCTTTTCCTTAATGCTTGTCCAAATAGTACACCCTTTTCAACATCATTTTTTATTTTTAAAAACTCTTTTTGATAGTAATAATTTGGTAAAAGTCTAGAAATAATATCAATACTATCAATTTTATTGTAATTATTGTGCCATAAAATATTGGTACTTTTTAAGAATAAATAAATATTGGATACACGTTCTAATGATTTAATAATAGGTAAAGTAAGCTTTATTTTATCTATTGTTTTTTTATAGACCTTTGTTTTCTTAAATAGATAAATTAAAAGTAATGATAATAAAATAAATAAGATTACAATCAATAAGTTGTTTCCAATAAAATTCAAGATATCAAAAACGATCTTTGTAAAGCCTGTTAATTCTTTTCCTAATTCTTGATATAGATTATTAAATGATGGAACGATAAACTTACTAACAACAATTAAAGCTACCACAATGACAAAGAATAATATTTTAGGGTACACTAAAGCATTTTTAAGTTTGTTCGCATTTTTGATTTTTTCACTATAGTAATCCTTTAATAGATTTAAACTTTCAATCATGTTACTTTTTAAAAAACCGACGTTTAACATTTCTATGAAGATTTCGGGAAAATATTCTCTGACCTTTTCGAAGCATTCAATAATATTATATCCTTCATTTAATTTAATCGTGATGATATTTAAAACTGAACGTAGTAAAGGATTGCTTTCTTTATTTTTAATAATATTAATTGCATCTTGCGAGTTGATTTGTGACTTTTCTAATGAATACAATTCTTGGATAAAATTCAGTAAAACTTTATCTTTAATTTTCTTTTTTGAAAAAAAAGCATAATCGCGACTAATACTAATTGGATATAAACCATTCGATAATAATTCATCTTTTATACTATCTTTATTTAAACCATTCAAATATCCTTTTATTAAAACATTATCTTGATTTCTTGCTTTAAATAAATATTTATTCATTCTCTATTATGTATCCTTCTTCAATAATTCGGTAATCGTAATCAGTTTTATCAGCAAAACCATTGTGGAAAATAAGATATTTCTTCATTGCTGGATATTTTAAATTATATCCAATAATAATGTATGAAGATTCATCATAAACATCGATTTTATAATTAATGTTTCTTGTTGTTGTAATATAACCTTTACCAACATTACTTTTGAAACTTGAGGATGACAGTTGTAAAAGTGATCCTTCTAGATAATAATAAGTTTCTAATTGCTCTTCTCTTTTGATAACTTTTAGGTTGTTATAATATAGAACACTCATTGTAAAAGTAATTAGAATGAAAACTAGCATAATGATAATACACGCATAAATCAATATGAAACCTTTATTTCTTTTGATAACAGGATAGCTTGACACTACTACCTATAATGCTTTGATAGCTTGTTTCTTGATTAATATCATATTTTGAGACTTCATATTGATTGAGCGTATATTTTGTCGAATTGGTAAAGTTATATTGGATTTTGACGAAAAAGCGAGCTAAGTCTTTTTCACATTGATTGTTATTATGATCAAAATAAAAATAGATCATTTTATACGCATTAGCATTAGTTACAACATATAAATTGGAATCATAATAATCTTCCATATGTGAGAAAAAATCATAATCGCTTTTAATGATTTCCACAACATTGGCTGCTTGTGTGATTGCATAGTAATGAATAAGATTTGACTTATGTTTGGTCGTCTGAATATTGATATAAGTTATCATTGCGATAACAAGACCGATGAAAGAAAAAGAAATAACAACTTCAATAAGTGTGAAACCTCTTTTAAACCTCATATAAAACCTCATTAAAAGAGTTTTTGATAAGATCCAAAGTTTCATTTTCTTTTCCATCATTCAACAAATGAAGTTTTCCATTAAAACAAATACTATATAGATATTCATCGATGATTTTGACTAATTTATTCGGTGAGTATAAACTTAGATTTAAACAAAATACCTTTTCTTCAACAACAATTATTATATTATGTTCTGTGATTATAAGATGGTTATCTTTTAATTTTTCGTAGAAGTCTTTTATTAAAATCTTCTTTTGATATTTTTTGATAATCTTAACGAGTTCTGCTTCTAGTAGAAACGTTGTTGATATGTAGTATGAATTAACGCGATGAAAGACTGTTCTAATTGAGGAATAATTATTTTTATATAGTTCCTCAATCAATTGCTTTTGATATTCAACAATTTTATTTTTGTTAATATGAGGATATACACAATTATGTTGTATGAATAAGTTGAAATTTATCAAAATAAGTTTAATTTTTTCTTGATTGGTATTTAAAAAGACTGCTAATTCGTCAAGAGTATCAAATGTTAGATCAATATCACTATTTATTGAAGTCACACGATATTTATGTTTAAAATTGCTAAGTTGTATTTGCATTCGTTTCATCTCCTATATAATAATATTTCACATAATTGTCACTACCTATTTGGCATGATAATCTAAATAAATTACTGGAACAATAATCAACATTTACATCCAATGTTGTTTTAATAGTTTTCATTTGATTTTGAAATGAAAAAGAATACTCATATCCTTCATTACTTCTTTTCTCATATCTGATCTCATTGTCAATTAAGATTTTTTGGTTTTGAAACTGCCATTCATTTGTTAAATAGTCATTTCGAAGTTTTAAAAATGCATCTTCGATTTCATAGATTGATGACATTTCCGCATTTTCATAAGTTAATTTCTTGTTAGCTTGCGAGACATAAATAATTGATAACATTATAATCAATGAAAAGAGCGAAATAAAAGTAATACTTATAACTATTTCAATCAATGTAAAACCTTTCTTCATTACGATCACCAGTAAAAGTTTAACATTTAAAAAACTATAAATCTTGCTTAATAATGTGATTATGACTTCATCACTTAAATTTCGAAAAATGAAATGTTTTAAGAGGTCATTCCATTGAAAAAATAGGTTAAATTTGGTATAATTGAAAAAGGTGAAAATGATGAAAAATAAGCAAATCATTGGTATTATTATGGAGTTAAATCCCTTACATAATGGCCATAAATATTTAATTCAAAAAATAAAAAATGACTACCCCGAATCAAAAATCGTGGTAATCACATCAGGTTATTTTACAATGCGCGGTGTTGCATCAATTATGCCAAAAGATGAAAAAGTTAAACAATTACTAAAACTTGGTGTTGATTTAATTGCTGAACTTCCAATTCATAAAACACTTAATTCAGCAGAACTTTTCGCAAGCGAAAGTATCAAAATTCTTAAAGCTTTAAATATTAACTATTTAGCTTTTGGTATTGAAAAAGGGACAATTGATGATTTCAATCGAGCATTATCGATTATAAATAATGATGAATATCAAGAAGAAATTATCAACTTTGCTAAAGAATATGGTTATAAAAAAGCTATATCAGAATGTTTAAAAAAACATGGAAGCCAAGAACTTTATGATTTATCAATGTCACCTAACAATGTATTAGCATTAGA
>DBWT01000003.1:0-3622 GCA_002309035.1 Caryophanales bacterium UBA1231
TTAAATCTTCGAATAAGAACCATGAAGCACCACGACTGATTTGATAGAAATATTCTTTTCCATTATCATCATAATCATAAGCACCTGTTGTATTAGCTTCTGCTTTCATGATTGACATTACATATTTAGTAACTTCATCTAGTGTAGCACCATCTTTAACTGTAATTGTGATTTGATTCATAGTTTCACTTGTACCAACCTTTGCAGTGATAATAGCAGTACCAGCAGCTTTAGCTGTTACTTTACCAGTTTCATCAACGCTTGCAACATTTTCATCACTTGATGAATATACAATTGCACCTTTAGCTTCTCCTACTACTGTTGCTTCTAATTGCATACTATCACCAATTTCAAGTGCTGGAGAATCATTAGATGAAATATATACTCTTGCAGGACTATATACTACGATTTCGTATGTTTGATTTAAAGTTTCATCAGCAAATACTGTTACACTTAATGTTGCTTTACCATCACTAACAGCAGTGATTAAGCCTTCTTCTGTAACTGTAAATACACTTTCATCACTTGATGTAAATTCAAGACCTTTATTGTATGTATCACCAGGTACAAATTCCCATTCTAATTGAAGTTCTTCAAATCTTTCAAGACCTTCTTGTGGAATATTGTAAATTACAAAGTCAGTAGGATTTACTTCTTTAACCCATACAGCCTTTAAGTTAAGATTACCTTTATAATATTCAGGAATATAAGTGAAGATTTGGCCATTTTCATCAACGAAACAATCTAAAATATATCCGTCTTTTTCAGCAAATCCGAATTCATATCCATAACCATAAACATATGTATTTTCTACTTCTTCAAACCATGCACCACCATCAAGATCAAATGTGATTGTGTATGTGTTTCCTTCAATATTGTCATCACTTACTTTTGGAACTTCAGCAAAATCGCCATATAAATCAGCATAAGTTGCATTAGTAAATTTGCTGGCAACTGGAGATGGTCCATCAAAGTAGTTCTTGCTTGCATCAACTACAGCACTAGCATTACCATTCTTAACGAAGAAATCACCTAATAGATTTTGAACTACATTATAATGTGCATTAATAGAAACATTAGAAGCGAAATTATCAGTCTTATCAATACGTAAGAAAATCATTGAATCTAACATTGTATTGTAATTCATGTTAATAGCTACAGTTTCTTCTGCTGTACCTTTATAAGCTACAAATGTTGCCATACCATGGTTAGTAGTTGTAATACCAATGTTTTCAAATGTATTATGAATGATATTGTATGTACCAGCACCAAATGCTTTGAACCAAATTACATATTGTTGATAACCATAGAAATAGTTATCAGTGATATTGACTTCACCCTTAACACCAAATGCAGCATTAGTTGTTTCAATCTTCATACCATCATTATATTGAATTTGTCTTCCGTAGAACTCACAACCTGTAACTGTTAAGTTTTCAACGTCACGATAATACATAATCATTGGACGGTCGTTAGAAATAGTAGGATCATTATCAATACGACAGTTCTTTAATGTTAAGTTTTTAACAACAGTATTAGTATCTGTACCACCTAAGAAATAGAATGGAGCATTAGTTGATACGTTACCAACGTTTAAAGTTGAAGCGTAAACTTCTACATTTTCAACTAAAATATTTTCAATATTAGAACCGCTTGACATAATACGTCCAGCACCTTGTAATTCAATGCCCTTGATTGTTACATTGCTTGCAGTGATTGTAATATCACCAATAAATGTACTTTCAGCTTTACGAGGTCCAATATTAGGATTTTGATTTGCGTTATTTCCAAGAAGTGTCATTGGTTTATCAATAGTTAAGCCTGAATATGTACCAGCACTTAATACTAATGTTCCACCTTCTTCAACTTCTGCTAAAGCTTCAGCTAAAGCTTTGAAATGAGCATATAAAGCAACATTTGCTTCTACATCATTAACTTCTTCGATGTATTCTGTTCCATCAGCACTTAATGTCCAGCCTAAGAAAATAGCATCTTTTTTACTTGCAGCTTCAAGAGCAAGGCTACCACCTTTCTTAACGCTTGTTGGACCATTATATGTTCCACCATCTAAGTTATAAGTAACTGTAAATGATTCAGCCCAATGTGCATAAACACTTGTATCAGCACTAATGTTTTTAATTTTTCTTACATATTCGCTTGAATCAGCACTTAGTGTATATCCAACGAATTCAAAACCTTCTTTTGTAGGTTTTAATAAAACATAATCACTACCTTCAGCAACTTTAACGCTTGTTTCTTTAAGTGTACCACCATCTAGATTATAAGTTACAGTATGATAAACGATTTGTTTTTCCCATTCAGCTTTTACTGTTAAGTCCTTATTTAAAGTAACTTTAGTAACATAATTCTTATCTAATTTCCAACCAATGAAGTTAAATCCTTCTTTTGATGGAGTAGGAAGTGTTACTTGTGTACCTTCTTCTAATACTTGAGTAGTACTACCTTCAGCAAGAGCACCACCATCTAAATCAAGTGTTAGTGTATAAGTAATAGCTTCTACAGTAAAATTATATGATTTTTCTTTTTTGTTTCCCTCAGTGTCTGTAACAGTAATAGTAATTGTAGCACTACCTTTAGCATTAGCTGTTACTAAACCAGCATCACTAACAGATGCAACGCTAGCATTAGAGCTTGCATAAGCACCAGTAGCAGTACTTTCACTTGTTACTGTATATCCTAATTGTGCAGTCTCTCCTACTTTTAAAGTAGTTTTTGCAGGATCAGTAAATTCAACAACAAGTTCAACCTTTTCTGGTTCTTTACCCTTATCTTTGTCCTTGTCTTTGTCCTTGTCTTTACCACAACCAACTACAAATAGAGAAGCAATAAATAGGAATAATACAAAAAATAATTTAAAAACTTTTTTCATATGAAACCCCCTTTATGTTTCTGATTATATCTTAACATAAAATGAAACCATTTTCAATAATAAAACAAATAAAAAGCAAGTATTTTAAACTTGCTTATCCTTTATTATTTATCATTAAATTATAAATCTAAAGAATTATCATTTAATAAAAAATCAAATATATCAATTATTGTAAATCCATTTTCATCTTTTCGAATATCTAATCCATCTTTTGTAATAATAATCTTTTTAAATGAATCATCTATGCAATATAAACTCTTTTTTCTCTTTCTAAAGTTGATGAATCATTTATATTCAAACAAGATTGAATATAATATTTTTGATTATTCAATGTCGCAATAAAATCTACTTCTAATGATTTCTTCTTATATATTTTCTTTCCGTTTACATCTATTCTATCTGTCATTTCATTAACATCAACTTCTCCCACATCAACATTAAAACCACGATATCTTAATTCATTATAAATTATATTTTCCATTAAATGGCTTTCTTCGATTTGTTTGAAAGAAGTTTTCGCATTACGTATGCCAATGTCTTCAAAATATACTTTATATGGGGTATTTATATAAGCTTTTCCTTTAATATTATATTTTAAAGCTTTCGAAACAACGAATGAATCAACGAAATGATCAATATAATTATTAATTGTATCATCAGTCACATTTTTATGTCTTTGACTTTTAAATGTTCTTTCTAAACTAGTAGGACTTACACCAGAACCGATACATG
>DBWT01000003.1:3668-4211 GCA_002309035.1 Caryophanales bacterium UBA1231
AATATCTTTTAAATATACTTCATCACATAATTCATTTAAAAAAGATATTCTTTCTTCTTCTACTTGTTTATAAACTAAAGGTATTCCACCAGTTACTATATATTTCTTCCATGCCTCACTAGGGCTTATTTTAATTCCTTCAACGAATTCAGAAAAACTTAGTGGAAGCATATGTATAGATGATTTTCTACCCCTAAATTTAGTTTCTATTTCGGAAGACAATAAATGTGAATTACTTCCTGTTACATAAACATCATAATTAGTATGTTGTAAAAAGCCATTTAATGTGCCCACAAAAGAATCTAATATTTGTATTTCGTCCAATAATAAATAATAATTATTAGCATCATCAGTAATATCTTTGATGTATGCTCTAAATTTCTTAGAATTTACTAAATAATAATCATGCTTGGTGTATATTTTAGTTGGCTCATCAGGAAAATATTTATCGAGTAGGTCAATATCTTCATCATTATCGAAAGCGAACTTAATAATATTATTTTTATTAAGTCCTTTTGATAATAAATGATTATAAAATATTGT
>DBWT01000027.1:0-797 GCA_002309035.1 Caryophanales bacterium UBA1231
ACTTTAACAGATGAAGGTAAAATTGTTCCTTTTGAAAAAGTTAGAACTAAAGCTAAAGCAGTTGAAAGAATCATTAATTTAATGATGGAAGACAATAAAGAAGCAAAGAAAGGCATTTATATTGTTCTTCATGCCCATCGAATAGAAGAAGCAGAAGCAATACGTGATGAAATCCAAAAAAGAACTAGTAATGGTGTTCGCTATGAAGTATCAACAATTACTCCAACAGTTGGTGCACACATTGGTAGTGGCTTACTTGGTGCTGGCTTCATCAATCTCGATGGTATTGAATACGCAGATGAATTATAAAATTTAACATAATGGTAATCGAGCAAGGTAACTTGTTAGGAAAGTCCATACTAGCACAAGCTGAGATGCTTGTAGTGTTTGTGCTTAATGAAAAAATAAATTAAGGTAGAAGAAATTCTAACGGCTGATGCGATTCTAAACAGCAATGCATGAATCAAATCTTAATGTGCCACAGTGACGATCCTTTCGGAAACGAAAGAGTGGAACGGGTAAACCCCTCAAGCTAGCAACCCAAATTTTGGTAGGGGCATGACGGCGAAGGAAATGAACTTCAAAGTTGCACGAAAGTGAGATAAATGATTACCCCACTATTTAGTGGACAGAATATGGCTTATATTATGTTAAATTTTATAATTATCTTTGAATTTGGAGAAGCTTATGAAAATTAAGAATGCCGAATACATTATTAGTTGTGTTGATGAAAAGTTTTTCCCACACAAAGATCTTCCTCAATTTCTTTTAGTCGGAAGAAGTAATGTTGGAAAAAG
>DBWT01000027.1:861-2467 GCA_002309035.1 Caryophanales bacterium UBA1231
TGTAACAATGAATTTTTACTTGTTGATGCTCCTGGTTATGGTTACTCAAAACAATCTAAAGTTGATCGTGTTAAATATGGTGAACTTTTAGAAAAGTATTTACGAGCAGATGTTAATTTATTTAAGATTATTCAAATAATCGATATTAGACATCCGATCAGTGAAGATGATCAACTAGTATATGACTTTTTGAAACAATTTAATGTTCCTATCTTTATCGTTTTAACTAAAGCTGATAAATTAGGCCACAATGATTTTGTGAAACAACTTAATTATTTTAAAAAAGTTTTTCCAGATACTTTACTCACACCATTTTCAGCTGTAAGTAAACTTGGTGTTGAAATGGTTGAGTCTACATTATTTGACAATTAGAATCAAATTTGATAAAATATCTTACGTTAGAGAGGTTTCATATGAAATTTTCCTTACAACAATTGAATAAGATTTATCAATTTCCTTACACGGTTGAATATGATTATGATTTTTCATCATTCTTAAAAAGCTCAAGCGAGAGTCTTGATACCGATATAATAGATGTGAAAGATGTTCATGCTAAAATTTCAATTGTGAAAAACGATGTTGATACTTATACTTTTCAGTATGTTGTGGATGCTTTCTTAATCCTTCCTTGTGCATTAACACTTGAACCTGTTGATTATCCAATGCATCTAGAATTTAGTGAAACGTATACGACAAATCTTGAATATTTAGAAGAATGTGACGATTATTTTCCATTTGAAAATAATACAATAAATACAATTGATGTTGTATGGAGTAATATAATAGTTAATATTCCGATTCGTGTCGTTCGTGAAGATGCTTATGAAATTCTTAAATCTCGTGATATTGTTTTAGATGAGATTCCTAATGATATAGAAAATTAATTTATAGAGAGGTGCTTTTTATGGGAGCTATTGCTCAACAAAGACGTGTATCTAAAACACGTAAATTAAAAAGACGTACTCATTATAAAATTCAAGCTCCAGGTATGGTAGTTTGTTCAAACTGTGGTGAATATAAGCTTGCGCACCGCGTTTGTCCAGTTTGTGGATATTATAATGGTCGTAAAGTAAAAGAAATTAAAGTAAAAGAAGAAGCTTAAAATTAAATTATGAAAACCCTTCGATTGAAGGGTTTTTTCATATCTAAATAATAGGAAATTTTCAATTAAAATAATAGTTAATGTTTCTAGTGGCTTATAAAACGTTTTCACAAATTGCTTGCAAAATATATTTTGATATGTTAAAATAGTCCGAAAATTGAATTATATAAAGAAATGGAGGTCTTTATGAAATCAATTAAAAGATTTTTTATGCTTATTGCACTTACAATCGTTAGTTTGGTTGCACTAATCGGTTGTACTGTTTATTTAAGCGATCAAAAATTAGTCATTGACATGGACGAAACTCTACATGTTGGTGAAACTTATGAGCTAGATGCTAAATTAGAATCAGGTGATTTTGAAGGCATCGTATGGTCAATCGACAAGGAAGGTATTGTTTCAATTGCTGGAACACAAATTACTGCTCTTGCTGTCGGTGAGTTTAACCTTATTGCAGAATACGGAACTGTTCGTGACATTAAACATTTTATTGTAGTTGAATGG
>DBWT01000027.1:2511-16652 GCA_002309035.1 Caryophanales bacterium UBA1231
ACTTCATTTATGGAAAATTCTCCTGCAGAAAATCTTACTGAACCAGTAAGAGAAGGTTATGCATTTGAAGGTTTCTATCTAAATGAAGATTTCAGTGGTGAAAAAGTTACTGAAGTTTATGGTCCTGAAGGATTTGACATGACTCTTTATGCTAAATGGAGTCCTGTTCAATATCATTTAAATGCTGAATTAAATGGCGGTCAATTAGTTGAAGAACTACCTGCTACATTCACTGTAGAAGACGTTATTGATCTTCCAGAAGCAACAAAAGAACATTATAATTTCTTAGGTTGGTTCATGGGTGATGTAGAAGTAGAACAATTAGTTGGTGCTGATTTATTAGCTAATGTTGAAATCGAAGCTGTATTCGAAGCAATTGCTTACCCAATTGAATTCGAATTAGATGGTGGTGCTTTAGAAAATCTACCAACTTCACGTACAGTTGAAGATTCAATCGTTCTTGGCGAACCAGAAAAAGCTAATCATGCATTCTTAGGTTGGTATGATAATGCTAACTTTGAAGGTGATGCAATTACTACATTAGATGCTTCTAATTTAGCAATTACTAAATTATTTGCTAAATATGAGTATAATGCATGTGTATTTATTGGTGAACAAGGTTATTCTTCAATCGCTGCTGCACTAGCTGCTGCACAAGATGGTGACACTATTACTTTACTTGCTATGACATTTGACGAAGAAGTTGTAATTACAAAAGCTATTACTCTTAAAGGTCCAAATGCTGGTGTTAAAGGTTATGAAGAAAGAGCTGCTGAAGCTATTCTTAAAGGTACTGTTAAGATTCAAGCTGCTGGTGTTACTCTTGATGGTTTACGTTTTGAAGAAAATGGTTTCATTTTAGTAAGTGCTAGTGATGCTACAATTCAAAATATTTATTCTATTTCAAAGACTACTAAAGCTGGTGGTTCAAATAGATATGCCCAAATCGTTGCAGATGCTGACATTTCTGGTTTAACTGTATTAGATTCATATCTAAATAGTGGTACTAATGGTAACCAAAAAGGTAATATTGCTTCTGAATCTATAGTTAAGAATATCTTAATTAAAGGCAATCATTTATTTAACGATGTTACTTCAACTGGTGCAATCTGTGAAGCAATTGAATTCTATAACTTAGGTGCTGGTACTGTTGAAATCATCGAAAATGAAATTAGATTTAATACTGATAACTTTATCATTTTCATGGGTAATTACAGTAACAATGCTACTAGTGTTGTAATTAAAGACAATATTTTAGCTGGTTCTAATGCTGCTGAAACTAAACATACAGCTGGTGTATCAGTTAGATATTTAGGTGCTACTGCTGAATACACATTTGAACATAACTATGTTTACAATATGTATGGTAATACTCTTGATGTTAGATATGGTAAACCTGGCGCTAAGATGGCTGATTTATATAACTACTATGAATTAGCATTCAAGTTTACTAACAAAGCTGACGTTGAAATTAGCTATGAAGGTAATGCTTATGAAGCTGCTCAAACAACTGAAACTCCTGATCATAAAGAATTTAGTGTTTACGGTATTGCTGAATTAGAAGCTGCTTACAACGTATATAAGAACGCTGTTGCATTATTAAATGGTCAAAGATTCTTAACTCTTGCTGAAGCTTTAGAAGCTGCTCAAGATGGCGATACTATTCAATTATTTGCAAAACTAATTGAAGAAGAATTAGACATCAATAAGAGTGTTACAATTCTTGGTCCTAATGATAAAGTTCTAGGTTTCGAAGAAAGAGCTGATGAAGCTGAATTTACTAAACCATTATCTATTAGTGCTGCAAATGTAACATTAAAAGGTGTTAAATTAACTGGTGATGCTCATATCCATGTTAAAGCAGACAATTTCACATTAGAAAACTGCTGGATGAAAGCTAGCGTTATCAAAGCTGGTGGCAATAATAGAAAAGGTATGATCATTAATGATTCTGAAATCGATGGTCTAAAAGTTATTGGTAACTATCTATATGCTGGTGGTTATTTAGCAAGCCAAATTGATTTAAGTGGTGTTGCAAAGAATGTTTTAATTCACAACAACTATTTCACAAATGGTATTACTGTTAACAATAATGTAAACGAAGGTATCATTATTTATCTTGCTAAAGAAGAATTAACAATCACTAATAACCAATTTATCTTCCCTACAGATAACTGGTCAGTATTAATTTATGGTGCTGCTCTATCTCACTTATTACTTCAAGATAACGTTGTTAATACAGCTAATGGTGTAGATCACACTTCTGGTTGGGGTATTTATAATATTCCTGCTACTTGTACTGTTGATGTTATCCATAATAAGTACTATTCTACTATTGGTACAACATTTAGAATGACTGGTGGTTCTGATGCTGCTACATTCAATTTCTACTTTAACTACTTTGATGAAAACTCTCCAATTAATCTAAATACTACTACAACTCCTAATTGGTTAGGTAACTCTTATGGTGCAGAAATTAACCCTAAGACAAAAGTTAATCCTACTGATTATAGACCATATGCTGAATATGATTTAGAAGCATTAGAAGTTGCATATCAAGCATGGTTAAATGGTGTTGTAAATCATTCAATCACTTATGAACTAAATGGTGGTGCGTTTAAAGTTGAAGCTCCTACAGAATACGCTGAAGGCGTAGGTGTTGGTCTAGTTGCTCCTGAAAGAGATGGATTCACATTCTTAGGTTGGTTTGATAATCCTGACTTTAATGGTGAAGCAATTACATCAATTTCAACAGAAGCTAATCAAGATGTAGTTCTTTATGCTAAATGGGAAGAAAATCTTGTTCCAGTTCAAAAAGACTTTACAATTGGCGAAACTGGTTATGATACATTAGAAGATGCTTTAGCTGCTGCTCAAGATGGTGACACTATCATGATTGCTGCAGGTGAATTTGAATTATCAAAAGAAATCGCAGTTTCTAAGAATGTTACTATCAAGGGTGCTGGTATGGATCAAACTGTCTTCAGCGGTAACGCTAGTGGTAAATTAACTCTAGCTGCAAACGTTGTAATTAAAGACTTAACATTTGTTGGTCCTGGCGCTACTTCATCAGTTTCACTAGTTTATTCTGGTGCTGGTATGGGTGATGTTGTATTTGAAAATGTTAAAGGTATGAAATACAATTCATTCTTCAGAGCAAGTACTGCAGATGGTGATTCAATCAAGTTTGTAAACTGTGAATTCTCATCAATCGGTCAATTCTTCATTTGGGTTTATACTGCATCTACAGTTAAGACAGTTGAATTCGTTTCATCTAAGATGGATCTTTCAAACTGTGGTGGTGTAGAAAACACAGCTGCTTCAATGTTTAGAATGCGTGCTGGTTCATTATATGTTTACGATTCATACTTTGAAGGTAATCTTCCTTCAACAACTGGTGGATTATTCGAAAATGGTAACAGCGGTGCTGAAGCTGTTATTGAATTCAATACATTCAAGAACGTTAATAAGTTCGATCGTAACTACAATGATGAATTCAAAGTATTATTTAACAAGAACTTATACTTAGATGCTGCTGGTAACGTATTAGCAGGTATGGATGCTTCTGAAGTTAAAGGTAGTACAATTGTTGATGCTGTTGTTGCTGCATCAGAAGAAGAAAGAGCTGCTTTCTATCAAGCATTCTTAAATGGCGATGTTACAACACACACTATTACTTATGTATTAAATGGTGGTGAATTTAAAGTAGATTCTCCTGATAACTTTATTGAAGGTCAAGGTGTTGCTTTAGTAAATCCTGCAAGAGAAGGATACGATTTCTTAGGTTGGTTCAGAGATCCTGAATTTAACGGCGAAGCTGTAACTGCAATCTCTTCTGATGAAACAGAAGATGTTACATTATATGCTAAATGGGAAGAAGTAATTGTTGATAATAAACCTATTAGAATTGGTAATAAAGGATATGACCAAATTGGTGAAGCATTAGAAGCTGCACAAGATGGTGATACTATTACAATTGCTGAAGGTACATATGAACTTGCTTCAGTAATTAATAAGAGTGTTAAATTTGTTGGTGCTGGTAGAGATTTAACAATAGTTAATGTTACAAAAGATATCGCATCTAACATTAATGCTGCTAATATTTCATTTGAAAAGATGTCTTTAGTTGGTCCATCTGCTGGTTATGCTTCTGGTAAATTATTCCAAACTGGTGCTAATGCTGGTAAACTTTCATTTGATGACTGTATCTTAAAGAATGTTAATACATTTATTTATGTTAATGCTAGTAACCAATTAGAAATTAATGTTACAAATTCTCACATTGAAGGTATTTCACAATTCTTCATTTGGACAACTGCAAGTGCATCTGTAGCTAAGATTCATTTCGCATCTAACATAGTTGATGGTGATTCTTGTGGTGCTACACCTAATGGTGCTGCTACATTTATCCGTGTAAGAAGTAATAATACTACAGTTGAAGTATATGATAACTATTTCAAGGGTACTCATCAAAATGAAAATGATGGTTACTTTGAAAATGGTCAAGAGACAAATACATTCATCGTTAAATTTAATACTTTCGCATTCTGTGAAAAGATAGTTCATAATAATGGTGGTCATCCAATTGTATTTGATAAGAACTTATATCTAAATCAAAGTGGTGCTCCATTAAGTGAAACTCCATCTGCAGCTGCAAAACCTGGTGTACAAGTTGATAATATTCTTGCTCAATCAGAAGAAGAAAGAGCTGCATTCTATCAAGCTTTCTTAGCTGGTGATAACTATACAATTTCTTATGACCTTAATGGTGGTGAATGGGACGGTGCTCCTGGTGTTGAATCATTCCAAAAAGTAGAAGAAATTAATACTGGTACTCCTAAGATGGAA
Organism: Caryophanales bacterium UBA1231; assembly: GCA_002309035.1. The sequence continues at coordinate 7,360 of DBWT01000027.1, forward strand.
GGCTTTAGATTTGTTGGTTGGTTTGAAAATGATGTTCAAATTACAGAATTTGAAAAACGTAACTACGAATTAGTTGCTCATTGGGTAGAAGAAGGTATTTATGTTGGTGTTGGTGAATTAGCTGATTATGCAACACTTGCTGAAGCTCTAGCTGCTGCACAAGAAAATGATGTTATCATTATTCTTCCTGGTACTATTGCTGAAGACGTTACAATTAGCATTAATGGTTTAACTATTAAAGGTGCTCAACATCAAGATGTTAAAGCAAATGATTCTATCATTGCTGGTGTATTAACAATTAAAGCTAATAATGTTACTCTAAAGAACTTACAATTTGTTCAAGGCTCTAGAGTATTAATGAAAAATAATAATGATGGTTTAACATTCGATCAAAACTATGTACATGGAATTGGTAATTTCAAATCTGCATGGGTTGAATCAACTAACTCTGATTTTGGTTTCATTAACTGTGTTGGTACTAATGATGACCAAGTATGTGATTTAGTATTCACAAATAACGTATTTGAAAGTGTTGATGATACATGTATGGAATTAGTTAGAACAGATAATGTTACTATCAAGAATAATGTATTTAAGAACTTCAGATATGAAGCATTGAGAATTGATGGTGGTTATAATGATGGTACAATGATTATTGTTAATAACACTATTGAATGTGATGCTGAAGGTGCTTATGCTGGTATTTATTTCCGTACATATGGTGGTCACTCTGATAGAGAAATACCTACAATTTATATTGCTGGTAATACATTCAAGAATTTAGGCTTCAATGCTACTGTTGCTGGTTATGCTGCTGCAATCGCTGCACGTAACTTCCAAGAATATGGTATTGAATGGATTATTTCTGAAAATGATTTTATTAATTGTAAGAATTATATTAAGTTCAGAAATAACTATGATTATCCTGAAAGATTTAAAACATATTCTTTTACAACAATAATTGAACACAATAATTTCTATGGTTTACCTGTTTCATTTATTTATTCACAAAATACAACAAGTAGTGATACTGCAACTGCATGTCCTGCTGCTGGTAGATTCTTCTCTAACTTCTATGCTGATTTAGATGGCAATAAAGTAGAACCTGACTTTGGTATGTTTATTAGCACTGTATTAGTAGAAGAAGGTGCAGATCAACCATTCACACATGAAAATGTATCTGAAACTCCTGTTACTAAAGTAAGAGTAGTATTAGGTGAAAATTCTCATAAAGATTACGCAGTTGAAAAAGGTTCTAGTTTACAACTTGAAGCAGTTGCATTAGAAGATCATCTATTTAAAGGATTCTTCTTAAATGCTGATTTCTCAGGTGAAGCTATTACAGAACTTGAAAATGTTGAACATTTAACATTCGTTTATGCTAAATTTGAACAATATGTATATCAAGATATTGATTACAATCTAAATGGTGGTCAACTTCCTGAAGGTGCTCCAGAACAATTTGTAATTGGTATTGGCTGTGCTTTAGTTGATCCTTCTAAAGAAGGTAATGTATTCTTAGGTTGGTATGATAATGAAGACTGTCTAGGTAAACCTGTAACTTCAATTTCTGCTGATAAGACTGAAAAAGTTACACTATTCGCTTTATGGCAAGATTTATCTGCAACATATACTCTTGAATATCATCTAAATGGTGGTACATTCGACTATAATAACTATACTGAACTTGCTGATGATTTCTTAAATGATATGAATGCTATCAATAATGCAAGTATCACAAGAGATAACTTTACTTCTAAATGTCGTCAAGAACAATTTACTACATTCTTAGCTGATGATGCTATGTGGGCTAAATGGAGCTGGTTATTCGGATATATTCAATCAATAGAAGAAAATCCAAGTAGTGTTGAAATTTATAAAGAAGTAATGGAAAGTAGAACTTGTGAAAGTGCAAACTGGTGGTTCTTAACAAGAGACTTTGCTGGTTTCGTTAATCAAAGTAAGAATACATTCTATTACACAATGTATCCAATTGATTTCTCTTTATATGCTGTTGAAGAAGGTATTTGGGATGCTCTATCTCACACTGTAACTCTATCTGATGTTCAAGCATTAGCTACACCAGTTAGACCATACTATACATTCTTAGGTTGGTATGAAGATGAACAATGTTTAGGTCAACCAGTTAAGGTTCTTTACAAAGATTCAACTTTATATGCTAAATGGGAAAAGACAAATGCTTTATTAACTTATGTTGTTAATAATGATAGTGCAATATTAGCTGAAACTGAAGTATTAGTTCATGCTGGTGATTCATTTGATTTAGCTATTCCTGAATATAATCCTAAGTTCTGGAATTTTGAAGGTTGGTATTTAGATCCAGAATTTACTCAAAAAGTTACAAAGATTAATGAATATACATTAGCCAATGTTACTGTTTATGGTAAATGGACTGAATTATCAGGTTATTCAATTGAATATCATCTAAATGGTGGTAACTGGAGTTATGATTCATTCCAAGAATTATCTCAAGCTGTATTAGATGATTATAATGCATGGCGTGGTTCAAGCTTTACTCAAGAAGAAATTCTTCAAGAAGGTGCATGGGCTGGTATTAACGTAGCTGATTTCTATTATTCTGAAGGCGTAGCTGATAAATGGGGTTGGGTATTTGACTATTTAGGTCAAGTAGGTGGCTCTGCTAATAAGAAAGCTTGTTCAGAATTAAAGAACTATGCTGATAAAGCTAAATTCAATGCTGCTAACTCTAACTGGATTTATGCTGTATCTTATGAATTAAAAGGATTCATGGGTGCTGGTCAACATACTAAGAACTCTAACTATAAATCATCAGATTATTCTGATCCAGAATTACAAAATGGTGTATGGCCTCTACTTAGTGCTCATGAACAATCATTATTCTTAAATAATAAAGATACTGTTCAATTACTAATTGCACATTATCCTGGTATGGTTTTAGTTGGTTGGTATGATAATGAACAATTTGCTGGTGATCCTATAACAGAAGTTGATGGTTCATTAGAATCTGGTTTATATGTTTTATATGCTAAGTATGAAGAAGCAGATCCAGTAACTGATATTAATATTGCTAATCAAATTAGTGAATTAGAAATCTTCAATACTCATCAATTATTAGCTAATGTTGTTCCTGAAAATGCTTCGATTACATCAATTAAGTATTCTTCAAGCAATCCTAATGTTGCAACTATATCTAATGCTGGTTTAATTACTGCATTACATCCTGGTACTACAGTAATTAGATTAACTTCTAATTCAACATCTGGATTCTATAAAGAATTTGAATTAACAGTATTTGAACCTGCACATTATGAAGCATCATATGAAACTGTTTCATACACAACTGTTGGTGAAAATATTCAATTAAATGCTGAATTCGTTAAGAAAGATGGTACAAGACTTCCTGTTACACTAACTTCATTAAATCCTGAAATTGCAACCGTTTCTGATAATGTTGCTACTGGTGTTAATGCTGGTACTGCAACAATTAGAGCTAGTGTAGAAGGTGATGAATTAACATTTGATTTTAAAGTTAATGTAATTTCATCTTCATTATCTGAAGTATTACAATTTGTTGTATCTCAACATAATAGTAATGCATTCATTAGAAATGATTTAGGTATTGGTGCTGGTACTCCAGCTTACTATCGCGATATTGTTGGTAGCTTATCTAATATTATTTATAACCTTGAATATGTAATTAATAATAAATATTATTCTACACAACAAGGTGTAACAAACAACCATGGTGGTGAAAAGACTTCTACAGAATTTATCACTGTTCACTATACTGGTAATATGTCTCCTAAAGCTACAGCAGCTGCAAACGCTGAATACTTTGCAACTGGTGGTGGAGGAACATCTATTCACTATGTAACTGGTAATGATGGTATATTCTATGTTCTTGATGAATCATTAGTTGCTTTCCATGCTGGTGATGGTACTGGTGTTGAATTCCATTGGTTACCTACTGGTATTATGGTAGCTCCTGGTGATCCTGCACAACCTACTATTGGTATTGATAGTAATTCATATTATACTGTTAATGGTATTTCAACTAGTATTCCTGTTCCAACTGGTACAACTACTGCAACAAAGAAGGTAACAGATACTAGATGGTTCAATGATATGGGTATTGGATGGACTATTATTAATGGTGAATATCATCTAGCTACTACTTGGTGGTGTTACACTCAAATTTCTGAAGGTAGAATCTGTAACAAAGGTGGTAACAATAATTCAATAGGTATTGAATCAGCTGTTAACCCTGAAGCTGATCTATGGTTAACTTGGGAAAAGACTGCACAATTAGTATCTGATCTAGTTACTAGATATAATCTAGATTTCACTAGAGTAGTTGGTCACCATTTCTATTCAGCAAAAGATTGTCCTCAACCATTACTAGAAAATGACCTTGAAATTTGGTGGATTTTCATGGATATGGTAAAAGCTGAATATGCTAAGAATAATACATTTGGTGATTACACATTCTTAATGGAACCAGTTGATGATGTTTCTGGTCAATACATTAATTTTGAAGGTGGTAGAATTAATCAACCTGATCAAACTACTACTTTAACTTATAAAGTTACTGTTACTAATACTGTTACAGGTGCTCAAGAAGAAGTTGTTCTTTCTACAATTGTTAATGGTAGATTTACTAAATAATTTTATAAGTAAATAATAATTAAAGGGAATACTAAGTATTCCCTTTTTTATATGTCTAAATTATGAAAATAAATAATGATTTTGGTATAATATAAGTGGTGATAAATATGAATAAAGAATATAAACATATTCCTGTATTATTAAATGAAACAATAGAATTATTAAATATTAAAGAAGATGGCATTTATGTAGATTGTACATTAGGTGGTGCTGGACATTCATCAGAAATTTTAAAAAGAATTCCTAATGGACATTTATATTGCTTTGATCAAGATGAATATGCGATAAAGAAAGCTGATGAAAAACTAAAACTAATTGGATCAAACTATACAATCATAAATGCTAATTTTGTTAATATAAAAGAAGAACTTAATAATTTCGGAATAAATCAAGTGGATGGTATACTTTATGATTTAGGTGTATCTTCATTTCAAATTGATATGCCTGAAAGAGGATTTTCATATTTAAATGATGGCCCATTAGACATGAGAATGGATCAAAATCAAACTTTGTCCGCTTATAATATTGTTAATGAATATTCAGAATCTGATTTAATTAAAATATTATATCAATATGGTGAAGAATCTAATGCTAAGTTGATCGCAAGAAAAATAGTTAATTCTAGGCCAATTAACTCAACTTTAGAATTAGTTGAGATTATAAAAAAAGCTCTTCCATCAAAAGTTTTGAGAAAAGAAAAACATCCTGCTAAAAAAACATTTCAAGCTTTAAGAATTGAAGTCAATAAAGAATTAATCGTGTTTAAACAATCGATTGAGCAAGCTGTTGAATTATTAAAAGTAGGTGGAAGATGTGCTGTCATTACATTTCATTCTTTAGAAGATAGAATTTGTAAACAATATTTTAAATCTTTATGTGAATACAATTTACCTAAAGATTTACCATTCATACCAGATGAATATGAAATTAAATATAATCTTATAACTCGTAAAAGCGTTCAAGCAAGTGATAATGAATTAAATTTAAATTCACGCTCTCACAGCGCAAGATTAAGAGTAATTGAAAAAATAAAGTAGGAAATTGAATTCCTACTTTATTTAAATTCATAACTAAATTTTATTTCCCAAGTTTCTTTTGGTTTAAGATATATTAAATCTTCTTTAGTTAAAAAATTATGTTTTGATTCTGGTTTATCTGCATAACCAATCCAAGGTTCAATACAAATAAATGGTGCTTTAACTGGATATGGTGTCCAAATTCCTAACATTGTAAAGTTATCACATTTTACTATTATTCGATTATTATTAGGTGATACTATTTTTATATTATGTTTTGGATATGGTCTAATAACAAGTGCATCATTAGCATAGTCTTCATGATTTAAAGATAGTTTTTTGATTTTATCAAAATGTCTCTTAGGATTATTAAAGTCAACTAATCCAGTTTTTAAATCAACAGTTGGTGTATCAAATGATATTTCATTATCAAACTCGATATAATAATCTTCGAAGTTTCCACCATCAAATGGTATTTTAAATGCTGGATGAAGACCAAAATTAAATGGCATTATAGTATTTGATTTATTAATAACCATAATGTTAGTTATTATTTCATTTGATAATAATTTATATTTAACTATAAATTCAAAAATAAATGGATATTTTTCTAATGTAAATTCATTAGATACAAACTTTAAAACTAAACTATCTTCAGTTTTTTGAACTAATTCAAAGTCAACATCTCTTATAAATCCATGTTTTGTAAGAGGATATTGAATATTGTTTATAATAGTATATTTATCTTTTATAGTGCCTATATTTGGAAATAAATATGGGGCTGATCTATTCCAATATTCTGGATTAGAATCATGAAGCATATCTATACCATTCACTTTTATATTCTTTATTTCAGCACCATGTTCTGAAATATCAACATCTAATATATTGTTTGTAATTTTATACATGCTATACCTCCTCAACTATTTTACTACAATGCTATTTTTTATTCAAAAAAATAAATTATTTATTTATGTTATGATATAATACATTATGGAGGTGCACCATGGAAGATATTAAATTCATTAGCAAAAAATGTTTCAAATGTAAAAATGCTAATTGTATAAATGATTGTCCTATACATAATAATATTCCTAAAATATTAGATTTATATAATAAAGAAATGTATTATGAATCTTATTTAGAATTAATCAATAATAATCCTTTGTTTTTTCTTTGTGGTGCAACTTGTGACCATTATAGAAATTGTGGTAAGAATTGTTTATATAGAAAAGTAAATAATGAAAGAATTGAAATTGAAAAAATAGAACAAGATTTATATAATAGATTTAGAATTAATTATGATTTCAACAATAATACTCTAAATAAGTCTGTTGCAGTAATAGGTTCTGGTCCAGCTGGTTTAGCATCTGCAATTCTTTTTAGAAAAGCAGGATATAAAGTAACTGTTTTTGAAAAAGAAAAATCAATTGGTGGTGTTATTAAATATTTAATACCTGATTTTAGATTTGATAAAAATATCTTAGATGAACTTTATAATTATTTAAAAGAATATATTGAATTTAGATTTGAAGTGGAACTTGGTAAAGATTTATTTATTGATGACTTAGAGAGTTTTAATCACATTATTGTTGCGTGTGGAACTCCTCTTGGAATAGTTGAATTACAATCTAAGAACGTCTTTAATGGTTTAGATTTACTTTATAAAATATATAATAATGAACTGGATTTTAGTGGAAAAAGTGTCGGTGTTTTAGGTTTAGGTAATGTTGCGGTTGACGTAGCAAGAGTCTTAAAAAGACGAAATGCTGATGTTGAAATAATTTACAGAAGAAATATTTCTAATTCAAAAGCCTCAATAGAAGAGCTTGAAATGTTAAAACAAGAACAAATACCTGTTCATGAGCTATTATCATGCGTTAGTTTTGAAAACTCGACCGCAAAATTCCAAAAAATGAAACTAGGAAGTGAACCCTTAAATGGTAGATTACCATTTATCAAATTGGATGAATATGTCGATTTTCATTTTGATTATTTAGTTGAAGCATATGGTAGTAGACCGAATATAAAATATTTTGATACTCTATATCCATATAATGAATTTATTTCAAAAGGTTATGTCAATGTAAATAATATTGAAAATGTTTATTTTATAGGTGATTATTTTACTGGTCCATCAAGTATTGTTGAATCTATTAATGATAGTAAAAAAAATGTGCAAAAAATTATAAATAATGATCTAGTAATTGATACTATAAATAAAGAATATAGTAGTTTAAATATTTATTATGGTGGATCATTTAATCCATTTACAAAAGCACATTTACAAATTTATTTATATTTAAAATCTTATTTAAATAATAATGTTATCTTAGTTCCTAATGGTGATTTATATCCTACTAAAGATTTACTAAACTTTTGTGATAGAATCAATATTATTAATAAATCTATAAATAATCCATTAATTGATAAATCATTAAATGAAATAGCATTTAGAGGCACAGTTGAGTTTTTAAGAAAAAACAAACACCCTTTATTTGTATTAGGAAGTGACTCTATTAAAACTATTAAAACATGGATTAACTATGAAGATTTAGTAAAAGAAAACATTTTTATTACATTTAATAGAGGTGATGATAATATTAAAGAATACCTACTAAATGATGAATTTTTAAAACGATATATAGATCACTTTTTAATAATAGATTTGGATATTTTAAATGTATCATCTACAATGTTTAGACAAAATAAAAATAAAGAAATATTAACAAAAGATGCATACAATTATATAATTGATTCTAATTTATATAATTCATAATAATTGAAATTTATATTTTTATGTGCTAAAATAATGTAAATTCTGTGAAGAGAAGGAGTAAAATATTTTTTCATTTTAGAGAGAAGTTGTTTGGTGAAAAACTTTATGAATGATATTTGAAGGTAGTCTTGGAGAAGCTTAAGGGAAATAATAGTACTTTAAGACGTTTTACAGCGTTATATGTTTTGAGGAACAAATTTTATATTTGTTTAAATTAAGGTGGTACCACGTACTGATAAGTTCGTCCTTTAAGGCATTATGTCTTTAAGGACTTTTTTTAAAGGAGGAAATATGAAAAAAGAATTGATGGAACCTAAGTATGATCATAAAATGGTTGAAAATGGTAAATATGATTATTGGCTAAAGAATAAGTTTTTTGAATCTGGTGATTTAACAAAAAAACCATATGCAATAGTAATACCACCACCAAATGTAACTGGTAAACTTCATATTGGCCATGCTTGGGATACAACGCTTCAAGATATAATTATTCGATATAAAAGAATGCAGGGATATGATTGCTTATGGCTTCCTGGTTGTGACCATGCAGGTATCGCAACACAAGCTAAAATTGATGCTAAATTAAAATCACAAAGCATCTCAAGATATGAAATTGGCCGTGAAGCATTCCTTAAAATTGCTTTTGAATGGAAAGATGAATATGCTAAAACAATTCATGAACAATGGAAAGCATTAGGTTTATCTTTAGATTATACTAAAGAAAGATTCACACTCGATGAAGGTTTAAGTAATGCTGTATTTAAAGTATTTAAAACACTTTATGATGAAGGCTTAATCTATCGTGGTGAAAGAATTATCAACTGGGATAT
>DBWT01000027.1:16757-21908 GCA_002309035.1 Caryophanales bacterium UBA1231
GAAGGTTTAGAGGTTGCGACAACAAGACCTGAAACAATGTTTGGTGATACAGCTATAATGGTTCATCCAGATGATGAAAGATATCAAAAATACATTGGTAAGGAAGTTTATATTCCAGGCACAAATCGTAAGATTCCTGTTATCATTGATGAATATGTTGATAAAGAATTTGGTACAGGTGTTGTTAAAGTTACGCCTGCCCATGATCCTAATGACTTTGAAGTTGGAAATCGTCATAATTTAGCACGTCTAATTTGTATGAATGAAGATGGTACAATGAACGAATTAGCTGGTGAATATAATGGCATGGATCGTTTTGAATGTCGAAAAGAACTAGTTAAAAAACTTCAAGATTTAGGTTTATGTCATTCAATTGAAAAGATGATTCACTCAGTTGGTCATAGTGAAAGAACTGGTGTTATCGTTGAACCACGTCTTTCAAAACAATGGTTTGTTAAAATGGATAAATTATCGAGTGATGTTCTTGAAATGCAGAAGAATAAAGATACAGCCATTAATTTTGTTCCAGATCGCTTCAATAAGACTTTTGAAACTTGGATTTCAAATACGCAAGATTGGTGTATCTCAAGACAACTATGGTGGGGACATCGTATTCCAGCTTGGTATAAAGACGATGATATAATCATTTCACAAACAAAACCAGAAGAAGGTTATGTTCAAGATGAAGATGTTTTGGACACTTGGTTTTCTAGTGCACTTTGGGCATTTTCAACATTTGGTTGGCCTGAAGAAACTGAACTTTTGAAACGTTATACACCGACAGATTGTTTAGTTACAGGCTATGATATTATTTTCTTCTGGGTTGCTCGTATGGCTTTCATGACAAAACACTTTAGAAACAAACGTCCATTTAATGATTGTTTGATTCATGGATTGATTCGTGATGAACAAGGTCGTAAAATGAGTAAATCATTAGGTAATGGTATTGATCCATTTGATGTTGTCGATCAATATGGTTGTGATTCACTAAGATACTTTTTGACAACTAACTCTACACCTGGTCAAGATTTACGTTATTCAAATGAGAAAGTTGCGGCTAGTTGGAATTTCATTAATAAGATATGGAACATTTCACGTTTCATTCAAATTAATTTAGATGCAGCTGGATACAATGACGAACCAATTGACTTCAAGAAACTAACACCAATTGATAAATGGTTATTTACAAGATTAAATGATGTCATTGAACAATTCAATGAAAACTTTGAAAAGTATGAATTTGGTGAAGCAGCTCGTGTTATTTATAATTTTGCATGGGATGATTTTGCATCATGGTATGTTGAATTATCAAAAGTAACACTAAATAATGAAGCATTAAAGATTAATACTTGTGCAATTCTTAAAGAAGTCATCATCACAATTGTTAAAATCTTACACCCTTATATGCCTTTTGTTACTGAAGAAATTTACCAACACTTTATGGAAGGTTCGGTTATGGTTTCTAATTGGCCAACAAAATTTGAAATTGGTGAATTTGATACTTCATTAGTTGATTCATTATTAGAAGTAATAACTTCAATTAGAAACTTACGTCAAAGTAATAATGTTTCAATGAGTAAACCACTTACTATTTATGTTTCTAATATTGATGAAAAACAATTTGCTTTCTTAAAGGAAAGTGAAGGATACTTAAAGAAATTCATTAATCATGATTCACTTTCAAAAATGGATTCAATTGATGCTAAAGACAATAAAGTTATTATTCTTAATAATCTAACACTTGGTGTACCAGCTAAAGAACTAATCAACATCGATGATGAAAAAGAAAGATTAAATAAAGAACTATTACGTTTACAAAACGAAGTAGATCGTTCTAATAAAATGTTAAATAATCCTAATTTCATTTCTAAAGCTCCACAAGATAAAATCCAAAATGAAAAAGATAAACTTCTTAAATATGAACAACAATTAAAAGAAGTAGAAAGATTAATCAGTGATTTAGAAAAACTATATGATTAAACAATTTAATGATATCAATGACTTTTTATCATTCGTTGAAAATGCTAAAAGAACAACTGATAAAAAGAACTTAAATGATATGATAGCTTTTTCCAAAGTACTTGGTAGTCCTGAAAAGAATTTAAAAATTGTTCACGTTACTGGTACAAATGGAAAGGGATCTGTTGTTCAATATTTGAAAGAAATGTTTATGATTCACAGTCTTAATGTTGGAACATTTACATCACCATATATTGAAGTATTTAATGAAAGAATTCAAATTAACTCAAAGTTTATATCTGATGATGATGTCTTAAAATATGCTAATATTATCTTGTCACATTATGATGAGTTTTATAGGCTTACTAACACATATCCATCATTTTTTGAATTCTTAACTTTAATGGCTTTGCTTTATTTTAAAGACAGTAAAGTCGATGTTGTAATCCTTGAAGTAGGAATTGGAGGACTCTTAGATTCAACAAATATTGTAAAGCCAGTAGCTAGTATTATTACAAATGTATCATACGATCATATGAATATTTTAGGTAATACACTTGAAGAAATCTTACTTCAAAAACTTGGCATCGTGAAAGAAAATGTTCCAGCAATTGTTGGAATTAAGGATTTAAACTTAACAAACATCGTAAAAGACTATTGTGCTAAATTAAATGCATCACTATCATTACCCCTATTTAAAGCGTTCGAAATAAAAAAATGTGATGAATTAGGTTCTGAAGTTATTCTAGAAGGCTTTGGTGAGTTTCATTTGTCAATGCTTGGATATCATCAAATTGAAAATGCCATAGTCGCAATCACTGCTTTTTTAGTTTCTTATCCAAAAATTACAAACAAAGAACCACAATTCGAATTAATGAAAAAAGCCCTTAGTAAGACTTTTTGGTTAGGACGTTTAGAAGTAATTAAATTAAATCCATTTACTTTAATTGATGGTGGACATAATATCGATGGTATCGTTAGAGTTTGTGAATTTATTAAGAACTTAAACTATCCAACAAAAAGATGTATTTTTTCTTGTTCAGCTAATAAAGAAAAATTTAAAATGCTTGAATATTTAAAGTCTTATTTCGATGAAATTATTATTACAGAATTTACATACAAAAGACATAGTGAAGCAATTGAACTATTCGATGGATTAGATTTTAAAAACAAGAAGTTAATTTTAAAACCTGCTGATGCGATTGAGTATGTAAATAATCATCCAATGGATTTAAATATATATATTGGATCATTATATTTTATCAGTGAAATTAGACCACAATTGTTAAATTAAAAGTTCCTATTTAGGGACTTTTTTTCGAAAATGATTTTTCTTTACTAAAAAGCTTTATTATTATAAAATAGTATTGGTGATAAATTGAAATTTAAAGAAATTAATGTCTTTGAAAAACCGCGGGAAAGGGTTAAAGAAGTAGGCATTGAAAACTTAACTAATACTGAATTATTATGTCTTTTAATTAGATGTGGAACACAAGATAAAGACGTTATGTCGTTAAGCTCGGAAGTATTAAATTTAATTAATAGTCAAGCACCCTATCATAATTTAACAATCGAAGAGCTAATGATGATTAATGGTATTGGTGCATCGAAAGCAACGATTATTTTAGCAGCCATCGAATTAGGTAAGAGATTAAATTCAAAAACATTAGATAAAAAGAAATTTATTAGTCCACTTGATATCTATAATCATTATCATCTAATGTTTAAGAGCTTTACACAAGAACATTTGTATGCTTTGTATCTTAATACTAAGGGTAATTTACTTGATGCTAAGTTGATTGGGATTGGGACAATTAATTCTGTTAATATCGATACTCAAGAAATCTTCAAATGGGCTTTTAAACTAAAAGCAACAGCTTTTATTCTTGTACATAATCATCCATCAGGTGATGAAACACCAAGTTCAGAAGATTTAAAAATGACAATCGAAATAAAAAAACAAGCTGAGATTTTAAAACTCATCATTTTAGATCACGTCATTATTGGTGATTATTATTACAGTATGCGTAATGAAAACCATATCTTTTAAGCAAATAAAAAGTTAAATAAAATTCTTTATGATAAAATTTATTCGTGAGGTGCTATATGTTATATATTAAAACAAGCGAACAATTTAATAAATTACTTGAAGAAAATGAATTAGTATTTGTTGATTTTTATGCAGAATGGTGTGGACCTTGTAAAATGATGTCACCAATTGTTGAACAATTTGATGAAGAAATGAAAGGTCAAATTAAAGTTTGTAAAGTTAATATTGATGAAAACTTAGATTTAGCTCAAGCTTATCGTATTACTTCAATACCTACTTTAGCACTATTCAAAAACGGAAAATTAGTTGCTGTTGAAATTGGTTATCGCAGCTTAGCTAATTTACATGAAATGGTTGAAAAGAATAAATAAAGTCGTTTTTCGTAAAAGAAGATTTTTTGTATATTATTTGAAAAAAAATAAAATTATTGGTATAATTCTATCCGGTAATTTTATTTTTTATTTAGGAGGAAGAAAATAAATGAGTAAAAAGTATGTTTATTTATTTAAAGAAGGAAATGCTGATATGCGTAACCTTTTAGGTGGTAAAGGTGCTAACCTTGCTGAAATGACTAATATTGGTGTACCAATTCCTGCTGGTTTCACAATCACAACAGAAGCTTGTACACTTTATTATGATGAAGGTAAGAAACTTCCACAATACGTTATCGACGAAATTTTTGCAGCCGTAAAGACAATCGAAGCTGAAACTGGCAAAAACTTTGGCGGTGATGTAAATCCATTATTAGTATCAGTTCGTTCAGGTGCAAGAGCATCAATGCCTGGTATGATGGACACAATTTTAAATCTTGGTCTAAATGACAAGACTGTTGCTGTTTTAGCAAAAGAAACTAATAACGAAAGATTCGCTTTTGATAGCTACAGACGTTTCATTTTAATGTTCACTAACATTGCTAAAGGTCATCCAAGAACAGAAATGGATAAGATGTTAGAAGCTATTAAAGAAGCTAAAGGTTATAAACTAGATACTGAAGTTACAACAGAAGAATTAAAAGAATTAGTTAAGAAATACAAAGAATACTATAAATCAGTATTTGGTGAAGAATTCCCATCTGATCCAAAAGTTCAATTAATCGAAGCTGTTAACGCTGTATTTAGATCATGGGATAACCCACGTGCTAA